>JBBSMH010000134.1:0-6034 GCA_038233275.1 Sphingomonadales bacterium
CGATATTTCGTTGTTCGGGAGTGGACATGGGCATGTCCATGCGGCGGACGATGCCATGGCGCAAGTCAATCCACCGGCGAAAATCCCCCGGTTTCTTCATCGAGAAGACGAAGCAGCCCATCCGAGATCGCGAAATGCGCGCCATGGAGCGCGAGTCTCCCGTTCGCTTCCTTCTCGAGAACAAACGGAAAAGACCTGAGATTAGCGAGGCTTTCGCGTACGGCAGCCTGCTCCATTGCGAGCTCGGCCTCACGCCCTTCGGTCCCATGTTTCTTTGCGACGCCGTCGCGCGCATCGTCCAGCATGGACACCCAATGCGCCACGAACCCGCCTTCGCCCATTTCCTTGCCGTGGAGTTCGCGAGTGAGAGCAGCCTTGCAGCCCCCGCACAAGCCGTGCCCCATGACCACCACTTCGCTCACTTCGAGGAACTGGACCGCGAACTCGACCGCTGCGGAGACACCGTGATACCCGGGAGACGTCTCGTAAAGCGGCACCATCGCGGCCACATTGCGGACGACGAAGATTTCTCCTGGACTGACATCGAAGATCTGCGCGGGATCGACCCGGCTGTCCGAACAGGCAATGACCATGACCTGCGGCGCCTGTCCGACGCGCAATTCTTCCCAGCGATCGTGCTGGCGTCGCCAATCACCTCCACGAAAACGGCCGTAACCATCGAGCAATTCATCGAATGTCTTCATGGGGCCTCGCTGCCGCGAAACCCGGAGCGGTTCAAGGCCCGCGGTGAATTTTGCTTGGTTGCGGCAAGGGCGTGCCACGCCTAAGTGGGCACCGCGATGAACGACCTCTCCTCCGCCCCGAAACCCGAACGCGCCGCCGAAGACAATGGGCGGCCCGCCCGGCAGCGCAAGCCCGACTGGATCCGGGTCAAGGCGCCCGTGAGCAAGGGTTACCAAGAGACGCGCAAGCTGATGCGCGATCTCAATCTCAACACGGTGTGCGAGGAGGCGGCTTGCCCCAACATCGGCGAATGCTGGGACAAGAAGCACGCGACCGTGATGATCCTCGGCGATGTCTGCACGCGGGCCTGCGCGTTCTGCAACGTCAAGACCGGCATGCCGCGAACTGTCGATCCTCTGGAGCCGGAAAATGTCGCTACTGCCGCAGCGAAGATGGGGCTGCAGCATATCGTTATCACCAGCGTCGATCGCGACGATCTGCCCGACGGGGGGGCGGGGCAGTTTGTCAAGGTGATCGAGGCGCTGCGGCGCGAGACTCCCGATACCACCATCGAGATTCTCACCCCCGATTTCCGCAACAAGATGCGTCCGGCGGTAGAGGCGATCTGCGAAGCGGGTCCCGATGTCTACACCCACAATCTTGAAACCGTACCCCGTCTCTATCCGACAATCCGGCCTGGCGCGCGCTATTACGCCTCGCTGCGGCTGCTCGAAGAGGTCAAGGCGCACGATCCGCTGATTTTCACCAAGTCGGGTATCATGCTGGGGCTCGGCGAGCAGCGGCTCGAGATCCACCAGGTGATGGACGACATGCGCAGCGCCGACGTCGATTTCATCACCATGGGCCAGTACCTACAGCCCACGCCCCGCCATGCAGCGGTTGAGGATTTCGTCACACCCAAGGCGTTCGCCGCCTTCGGATCGATTGCGCGCGCCAAGGGCTTCCTGCAAGTGGCATCGAGCCCGTTGACCCGCTCGAGCTATCACGCGGGCGACGATTTTGCCGAAATGAAGGCGGCGCGCGAGGCCAGGCTGGCCAATCGGAACGGCTGATGCCGGGCATTCACGAAGTGCACGCAATGCCGTTTTCGGCGGAGCAGATGTTCAACCTTGTCGCCGATGTTGCGCGCTACCCTGAATTCCTGCCCTGGGTGGTGGCGACCCGCGTACGCAGCGACAGCGAGACCGAGATGGTCGCGGACATGCTCGTGGGTTTCAAGGCGATCCGCGAGAAGTTCACCTCGCGCGTGACCAAGGATCGACCGCGCGAGATTACCGTCCATTACCTCGACGGGCCCCTGCGCGATCTCGATAATCGCTGGCAGTTCCGCGCGCTTGACCAGCACAATTGCGAAGTGGATTTCTGCGTCGACTTCGCTTTTCGGAACAAGGTGTTCGAGGCGCTGGCGGGGCAGTATTTCGACCGGGCTTTTCGCCAGATGGTCGACGCCTTCGAGGCGCGTGCCGAGCAGCTTTATGGCCTGGAGCCGTCCTCCGGCTGAACGGGCAGGAGCAGTTCAAGCGCACAGAGAGTGGCCTCGTGCCGGATTGCCGCGCGGGTATTGCCCGAAAAGCGCATCAGCTCACCTTCAGGCTCGCCTTCCTGACCGCGCGTGACCCGGGCGAACACGACCGTTCCGACGGGTTTCAGATCGGTTCCGCCATCGGGCCCGGCCACCCCGCTGATTGCCACCGCGACATCCGCGTGGCTGTTCTCGAGCGCCCCCTTGGCCATCGCCCAGACGCAGGCGATCGACACCGCGCCGAAGGTTTCGATGATGTCGAGAGAAACTTTCAGCATCTCCATCTTTGCTTCGTTGGAATAGGTCACGAAACCGCGATCGAACACGGCGGATGAACCGGCCACCTCAGTCAGTGCTGCCGCGACCAGCCCGCCGGTGCAACTCTCCGCCACTGCAACCTTCCGCCCCGCGGCGCAGTTCTCCGCGATCACGCGCTCGGCAAGCTGGTCGATATCTTCCGGCAGCAGTCGGTCAATCACCGGTGTCGGCTCCGCCCTCACCGTCATCGTCGTACTTTTCGGACAGATCTACGATAAAGCCGACGAGGCCGGCGATGTTCTCCACCGGCATGGGGGCGAGCAGTTCCAACCCGCGTTCGACATCGCCGCATTGTTCGGGCTTGATCTCGGTGGCCACGATGGTCGTCAGAAGGCCGTCCACGAATGGCCTGAGGCTTTCGTCAGGCAGGGTGGAGAAGGCCTGAGCCATCTCCGGATCCTTTTCTGCTCCCAGTTCCAGCAGGACGACTTTCGCTGCCGACCAGGATCCTTCTGCGCCGCGGGCAAATTTCGCCTGCAGCGCTTCACCCCGGGTGCCAAGATAGCCTGATGGCGCGAGCCGATCGCTGCAGGAGGCGCGCAGTCCGCTGAGCAGGTGGGGGAGGGCATAGAGCGCGGCCGCTTCGAACGCCTCGGTATCGGGAGCGTCCTGCGCCAGCGCAGGCTGAACTGCAGCAAGGGCAAGCGTTGCAGCAAGCGCGCGTGTCAATGTCGGTCTCATCGTTGGATACTCCTTAAAACCTGCTGACTGTAGCGATGGCCTGGGCGGCAATGCCTTCGCCGCGCCCGGTCAGGCCCAACCCTTCGGTGGTGGTCGCCTTGACGCTCACCCGGGCGATGTCAACGCCGAGCAGTTCGGCGAGCCGCACTCGCATCGCCCCACGGTGCGGCCCGATTTTCGGTGCCTCGCAAATGATCGTCAGGTCGACATTGGCGATTTCATAGCCCGCGTTCGACACCAATCCGAGTGCATGGGTTATGAACCGGTCGGACGGTGCGCCTCTCCATTGCGGATCGGAGGGCGGGAAATGAGCCCCGATATCTCCCTCTCCCACGGCGCCGAGCAAGGCATCGACCACCGCATGGAGCGCAACATCGGCATCGCTGTGCCCGGCGAGGCCCTTTTCGTGTTCGATCCTGACCCCGCCAAGCCACAGCTCCTCGCCCGCGGCCAGCCGGTGGACATCGAACCCGAGGCCGGTGCGGATGGCGGGGGCGTTCATTGTGAAATCCTCCTCGAAGGTCAGCTTGGCCAGCCGTTCGTCGCCGTCCACCAGCGCGACCTCGCCGCCCGCAGCGCGCAAGACTTGCGCATCGTCGCCTGCATCCGCAGGTCCCGACCACGCTGCGTGCGCTGCCAAGATTGCAGGATAGCGGAAGGCCTGGGGCGTCTGTACGCGGCGGAGGCTCTCGCGGTCGGCGCTTCCCCCCATCCGTTCTCCCTCCGCTACGGCGAGACTGTCGACGACCGGCAGAACCGGAATGGCTCCCGGTGCCGTTTCTAGCGCCGCGACCAGCCTTTCGACCACTTGGGTCGGCACGTCGGGCCGCGCCGCGTCGTGGATGAGGACACTTGCGCAGCCGCGATGGTCCAGGGCGGTAAGGCCGGAGCGGACCGACTCCTGGCGTGTATTTCCACCGGTCGCGAAGCTGACGCCATCCATATCATTGAGCGTTTCTGCCGCATTTTGCTCATATCCGTCGGGTATCACCACCACGATCGGGTGCGCCCCGGCGCGGGAGAGAGCGGAGACCGATTGGCGCAGGACCGGCGCCCCTCGCCATGCGCGGAATTGCTTGGGAATATCTCCACCTGCTCTCAATCCCCTGCCGCCCGCCACGACGATGGCTGCGAATGAGGGCGGGGCGGGGCTGTCGGGCATGGCGCTGCGGGGTATCTCCTTGTTCGCCGCGCTGCAACGCACTATGTGGCCGCCCACACTTGAGCATCAGTCCACCCATGCGCGCGCAACCTCTTCCGCCGGCTCCCCCGCAGCCGATCCAGGTCGGTCCGGTGACGATCGGCACTCCGGTCGTCCTGGCGCCCATGACGGGTGTCACCGACATGCCTTTCAGATCACTGGTGCGGCGCTACGGTTCGGGACTCAACGTCACCGAGATGATCGCCAGCGAGGCGGCGATCCGCGAGACCCGCCAGAGCGTCCAGAAGGCGGCGTGGGCCCCGATCGAGGAGCCGGTTTCGATGCAGCTGGTCGGTTGCGATCCGCACAGCATGGCCGAAGCCGCCAAATTGCAGGAGGGCAATGGCGCCGCCATCATCGACATCAATTTCGGCTGCCCGGTGCGCAAGGTCGTCGGTCAGTTGGCCGGTTCCGCGCTGATGCGCGAGGTGCCGCTGGCAACCAGGCTGATGGAAGCGACGGTCAAGGCGGTCTCGGTGCCCGTGACGGTCAAGATGCGCATGGGCTGGGACCATGGGGACCTCAACGCGCCCGAACTGGCGAGGATTGCCGAGGATCTCGGGGTGAAAATGGTGACGGTCCACGGCCGCACGCGGAACCAGATGTACAAGGGCCACGCCGACTGGTCGTTCATTCGCAAGGTCAAGAAAGCGGTGACGATTCCCGTCATTGCCAATGGCGACATCTGCACTATCGCCGACGCTGCGCAGGCTCTCGAGCAGTCCGGTGCCGATGGGATCATGATCGGGCGTGGCGCTTACGGCAGGCCCTGGCTTCTAGGCCAGGTGATGCATTGGTGGCGCAGCGGGGAGATTCTCGCCAGCCCGAGCTTCGACGAACAGTATCAAGTGGTCATCGAGCATTACAACGCCATGCTCGGCCATTACGGCCGCGATGTCGGAGCCAGGATCGCGCGCAAGCATCTGGGTTGGTACACAAAGGGGATGCACGGCTCGGCCGAGTTCCGAAACCATGTCAACTTTATCGATGATCCCGAACAGGTTCTCGTGGAAATCGAGCGCTTCTATGAGCCGTTCCTGCGCCGGCGCGCCGCTTGACTGCGCATACGCGCCGCAGCCTTTTATAGCCGAACCGCTCGTCCTTATCGCTCGCGCGCTGGTCCCAACGATGCGCCGGAACATTTCACCGTTTCTCTCTTGCATAATGGCCACACTAGCGTTGTAACGACGCAACGATGGCGACACAGGCTCCCAACCGCCCGACGCAGACCCCGCGCTGGCTCCGCCGCTTCGTCGTGACTTCACGCCGTTCGAATATCTTTTTCTGGCTCGAAGCGACATTTGCGATCGCGTTCCTCGCAATGGTCTCGGCAACCTATCTGACCTTCGCCGGCGCACCGCCGGACGGTCAACTGCTCCCCTCCCGTCAGGTGGCTGCTTTGCTGATCGGAACGCTGATCCCCGCGATGGCACTGCTGGTTCTAATGGGGCGCCGCCTCGCCCTGCGGCGTGCGGCGGGCAGCACGGCCAGACTACATGTAAGGCTGGTGTTCTTCTTTTCGTTGATCGCGGCGGTACCGACTCTGCTCGTTGCGGGCTTCGCCGCGTTTCTCTTCCAGTCTGGCGTCGATTTCTGGTTCTCGGACA
>JBBSMH010000135.1:0-5987 GCA_038233275.1 Sphingomonadales bacterium
GAGATTGACGCGGTACTGCTCATAGGCGCTGAAGAAATTGTCGAACACGCCCTCGATCCGCGGCAGAGCGCGAGCGGCGAACAGATCCAGCTCGGCGCTCGGGACGAGCAGCGCCTCGTTGCTGACGGCCAGGCCGACCTGGCAAAACTCGTCGAGCGCCGGGGGAAGCGCAAAATAATTATAGACCTGCGTCATGTAGGAGTCCTGCACGTCGCGGAAGGTCGGACCGTATTTCTGCCGGAACTCGCTGGTCAGCGTGCGATTGGTCGCCGCAAGCTTGCTCGCATTGCTTTCAAGGAACGTCTTATAGTTCGGCAGGATACCGGCGTGCTGGGGCTCCATGCAATTGAGCGCCGCCACATTGAGCGCTGAGCGCAGGTTCCATGTGGTTTGCGCGGGCGTGAGACTGGCATTGACCGTCTGGCGCACCCCATCGAGCCCGACCATGGGAATGGCCATGGCCGAGACCGCGCCCATCGGCGGCGCCGGCCTGGGGGGCACCACCTTGACCGGCGGAGGCGGCGGGGGAGGCGGCGGGGGGGGCGGAGGCGGAGGCGTGGCGCATGCGGCCAGAGTGGCGAGGCCGGCGGCAAGCGCCGCAGTGCGGATCGAATGTGTGTTCAAGCGGCTCATGGCCTGCGGACCCTCCAAAGACAACTGCGGTTCATCTTCTCCCATCGCGGATTGACGGGGGATGAAGCATGCCTGTCCTATACGTCCGCCGCGCATAAGAAAATGCCCGGGGTGCACATGGCACCCCGGGCACGATGAAGCGATTCCTGCGTGCGATTACTCGCGCCTGCTCACTCCCGGTTGCCCATGAAGCGGAGCAGGAAGAGGAACATGTTGATGAAGTCGAGATAGAGGCTCAGCGCGCCTAGGATCACGGCCTTCCCGGCAAAGTCGGTCCCGCGCAGGTGCTGGTACTCGCGCTTCAGCCGCTGCGTGTCATAGGCCGTCAGTCCGGCGAAGATGAGCACGCCGAGGAAGCTGATCGCGAGGGCGAGCGTGCTGGACTGCATGAACATGTTGATCACCATCGCGATGATCAGTCCGATCACACCCATCACAAGAAAGGTGCCGAAACCCGACAGATCCTTCTTGGTGGTGTAGCCGAACAGGCTTAGCCCGGCGAACGCACCTGCCGTGGCGAAGAATGTCGCGGCAATGCTCTCACCCGTATAGACAACGAAGATCGAGGAAAGCGACAGGCCCATCGTGATCGCGAAGCCCCAGAACATTGCTTGGAGGGTTTTCTGGCTGAACTTGTTGGCACCGAAGCTCATCGCGAAGACGAAGGCCAGCGGTGCCAGCGCGACGATCCAGAAGATCGGCCCGCCTTCCATCAGCGTGTAGACCAACCCCGATCGCGCGGTCAGCATCGCCACGATGCCGGTCAGCAGCACGCCGGAGGCCATGTAGTTATAGATCTTCAGCATGTGGGCGCGCAGGCCCGCATCGAAGGTTTCGCGCCGCGCAACGGCGTCGCCAGCGCGTGGGACCGAGCCGAAGCCCGTCCGCTGCCGCTGTTCGGTGTCGTTCCAATCGGCCATAATTCGCAAACTCCCTAAAGGTGGAAAACCACATGTTCCGCTCTTCCGGCAATATCGGTTGTCGGCGCGGGATTTTCAAGAAAAACCGGACCCGCCCTGGCGCGGCGGAATCACCGCTTCTCGCGCGCTTCCTCCGCCATTACGCGCCCGCGATCCCGCGCCGCGGCAAGGCAGCGGGTCATGAGCTCTTCGAGCGCCGCGCCCTCGTCCAGCACATCGAGCCCCTTCTGCGTCATTCCGCCGGGGCTGGCCACCCGCTGCGCGAGCTCGCCCGGCGAATGCTCGGAGGCGGCCGCGAGCGCCCCAGCCCCATCGACCATCTGCACCGCAAGCCGTTCCGCTTGATCCCGCTTGAGGCCGAGGCCGGCGGCCCCGGCCGCCAGCGCATCGATGAAGCGATAGACGAAGCCCGGACCCGATCCGGCGAGGGCGGTGACCAGATCGAACTGCGCTTCCTCCTCGATCCATTCGGCACTGCCGACCCGTTCGGCGAGATCGGTGACTGCAGCCCTCTCCGCCTCGCCAGCATCCTGCGAAATCAGCGCATTGGGCGATTTTCGTAGCGCGACCGCGAGATTAGGCATGAAGCGGACCACCGCCCTAGCCGGCGGGAAATGCCGCCCCAGCGTGGCGAGCTCCACTCCGGCGACGATCGATAGCACGACCGTTTCCTCGCCCACCGCCCTCTGCAGGCCCGGAGAAGCCTTGGCCAGCATATGCGGCTTGAAGCCGAGCAGGAGGAAGTCGAACGTTCGGTCGGGGACTTCGGTGGTGAAACGGGTCCCTCTCGGCACGTCTTTGGGACGCGGATTGTAGATCGTGAAGCTACCGGGGGCGAGGCCCGAAGCGAGCCAGCCTTCCACCATCGCCGAGGCCATGGTGCCATATCCGCATATCAGCATGTTCATCCCGCGCTCCCTACAGGAGGCTGCGCGTACCTCAAGCCTCGCCAGCCGCATCCACCATCGCGGCTTCGAGCGCGGCGCGCGGGTCCTTGTCGCCCCACAGCACGAACTGGAACGCCGGGTAGAAGCGGTCGCACTCGTCCACAGCGATCTCGACCAACGCCTGCGCCTGGCTAAGGCTCAGCATCCCGTCGTCGCCCAGCAGCGTCGCATTGCGATAGAGCAGCACGCCGCCGTTGGTCCAGATGTCGAAATGGCCCAGCCACATCTGTTCGTTGATCAGGCCGAGCAGCTCGTTTGCCGGAGCGCGCTTGTCGGCCGACACGCGGACGTCGGGCAAGCACAGCATCTGCAGCACATTGTCCTCGGCGCGCCAGATGCCCTTGACCTGGTATTTCGCCCAGCTGCCCTGGATCTCGCCGCTCAACTCGTCGCGCGTGGTCGAACACGGCCAGCCGCGCGCCCCGAACAATGCGGCGAGCATTTCGATCGGCGCGGCCTCGTCCGATTCGTAAGCCTGTTCGGCGGCTCTCATCGCTGCGATCCCATTGCGTTCATGACGGCTCATTGGAGGTGCACGCCGCGGCTTGGCAATCGCGCCGATGCTCGCGGCTGGGGAGAACGATTTTCGGCTGTGCAAAGCTTGTGCACAAGCTAGCCATGGACGAGGCCTCGCCTCAGTTCAGCGCTTCGATTTCCTCGCCTTCGGCGCTGGAGAAGGTAAAGCTGTCCACACCCAAAGCTTTCAATTCACTGACGATCTCGCGCGCATCGCTGGCGCTGGCATAGGGGCCGGCGAGGAGCCGGTTGGCCTCGCCCCACGGGGTGACGAAGGGACCCTTGTCGGCGATCTTTCCTTCGGATTGGCGCGCGATCCGTCGCCAGTCAAACTTCAGCGCGCCCCGATCCTTCCCAGTCGCGACCTGGACCCAGTGGCGTGCGGGATCCGCAGGCTTGGGAGGCTCGGCGCGCTCGACTTCCCGCGGTGCTTCGATCCGGGTGATGTCCACCGCGCCGACTGCGGAAGACGACTGTGGCGAAGGAACCGATGTGAAGTCCGCGAAGGCATCCGCCACGCTGGCGGTATCTTCGGCAGGAGATGGCGAATCGGCTTTGATCGCTGCCAGGTCGAAAGACTGCGGCGAGGATATGGGGGTTTGGCGCCCGCCCGCGCCTGCAACGACGGCAGCATCCTGAACGGCCTGCGCGGGCGGGACCGAGAAGGAGATCGCGGGGCGTGTGGGTGCGGGGGTCGGGTCAACCGCTGGGGGCACGCTGGCCGGAAGTTCTCTTGGCGCGACGCGCTCGCTGGTCGCGATGGTGGGCAATTCTCGTTGCTGTTCTGCCTGTCCGCTGGTCGCAGCGGGTTCGGCAGCGGGTTCGGCAGCGGCCGGTGTCGCCTCCGCCACCTGTTCGGTCCGCACGCGACGGGTGCGCGAGAGCGGATCGCCTGCGTTGCGGGTCGTGACCCTTTGCGCCGGGCGATCTTGCGCAGCCGCCGTGCGGTCGGGCCTGCGACGCGGTTGGGCGCGACTCGATCGCCCGGTGGCGCCGGCTTGCGCTCCCATCGGAGTGCCGCTGGGAGTGAGCGAACTGTCTGCCCGCTGCGCGATCCGCCGCCCTTCGCCGGCGTAGGACGCGATCTGCGGATCGTCCCGGCCGATATCTTTCGCCGCGGGAAACGCGCCCAGATTGGCGGCCGCCGCTTGCTGCGCCCTGGTCAGCCGCGGCATGTAGCGCAGATAGGGCGCCATGCGCAGGGCGAGATCGGTCGGCATCAGCGATTCGGCGATCGAGACCGCCTCGTCTTCCTCTTTCAGGATGGCCAGCCCGAAGGCTCGCGTTCGGAAAGCCGCGCGATCGTCTTTCTGCAGGAGAGGAAGCAGGATCCGCTCGAATTCCGCCTTGTTGCCCGAAATCGCGAGGCTCAAGGCATAGCGCCGCCGTAATTCCGAACTGTCCTCGCGCGAAAGGGCAATCCGGTACAGCTCCTGCGCGCGCGCATTGTCGCCGACGAGATCGAACGCCAGCGCGCGATCGGCCGCGATGCGCTGTTGCGCGACCCCCGCCTGCTCGGCCTCGGCGAACAATCGCAACGCTTCGATCGGACGCCCGGATTCGAGTTGCGCGCGCGCAAGGCCGACCAGCGCCGGGTGATTGGCAGAAGAGACCGCGCGCGCGCGCTGAAAGAACCCGATCGCGGCCGCGGTGTCGCCCAGTTCGAGCGAAGCCTGCCCTGCATCGAGCAGCGCGCCGAGATCGCGCGGGTTGCGCGCCAGCTGGCGAAGCGCCGCATTGAGGCCCGCATTGGACTGGGGGGGCAGCGGCTGGACGATTTCGCCCCTCTGCTGCGCTGCTGCGGATTGCGGCGACAGCGCCGCCAGTGAGGCCAGCGCGAGGCAGGCAGAAAAAAATCTCGGCTCAAGGCGCAAGGGGCGGTCTCCAGCAGGTCGCAGCGGATCGCACGACAACATTCCCGGTGCGTGGGCAGCGGGCGATAGGACGGCCCGCTTGAACCTGCGGTTACTGGTTGTTCTGCCGCCCGAGGAACCGCGGAATATTGAGCGAGGAACCGCCATCTTCATCGTCGCCGTCCTCGCCTTCGGATTCGGCTGAGACGGACCCGCGCGAGAGCTTGGCCATGCGCTCGAACAGCGTGCTTCCCTGCGCGCTGCCTCCGCCGCCACCGCCCGGGGATGGGCGCGCAGACGGGGAACCGCCGGACCCGGCGAATTCGCCGCTCCCCGACTGTCCACCTTGGTCGTCCCCGCCGGAAACGAGCGGACGCCGGCGCTGCGGCTTGCTCGCCAACGGACTGCTATCGTCGGCCACATGCTCCGAGCCGAGCTGGAACTCGTCCTGCGAGGCCGCCGCGCGACCGCCATAGGGCTCGTCATCGTCATCGCCGGCCAGGGGTTCGGAAAGCTCGAGCGGGTCACCTGCCCCACCTTCGTTTTCGGAACTCCAGCCGTCGTCGTCTGCGAACCCAGGGCCCTCGCCCGCGATGCCGTGCGCACTGTCATCGGCAGGCGGAGCAATGTCGCTGTGCGGATCACCATCGAAGCGTTCTGTGTGTTGTTCACGCAGGCCGCCCAGAGGATCCACGATCCCATCGACGTCTTCCACGTCGTCCTCGTCTTCACCCAGATCGTAATCGTAATCTGATGTGTCGGCGCCGAAGGCGGGTTGCGCCCGATCCTCCGCAACAGGCTCCTCGACTTCCCGTTCTTCCGGTTGCGAATTGGTCAGTTCGAGCGGCTCGTCCTCGCCGAATGTTTCGGGAAGCGGGAGCGTTTCGGGTTCGGACCGTTCCTCGGCAGCGGGTTCGACGTCCGCTTGGTATTCTTCCGCCTCGGGTCCGGCCGACAGGCCTTCGCTCAGCTCGAACGGCTCGTCATCGAGCTCGCTCTCCCGCGGCAGATCGAGCGCGGGCCGCTTGGGCGGCTTGGCGTCGGAAAAAGAGAACGGGCGGGTCTGCGGTTGATAGGTCTGGGAGACCGCGCTCTGGTCGATCCCGGTGGCGACCACC
>JBBSMH010000136.1:0-5983 GCA_038233275.1 Sphingomonadales bacterium
CTGCTGATCGACTGGCGCCACGGCGAGCGCTGGTTCTGGGACTGTCTGGTCGATGCCGACTATGCCAACAACGGCGTCAACTGGCAGTGGATCGCGGGCACTGGGGTGGACAGCAACATGTTCAGCCGCATCATGGCGCCGCTGACGCAGAGCGAGAAGTTCGCGGCGGCGGAATTCATCCGCGAATACGTCCCCGAGCTTGCCGAGCTCGACGACGATTGCATCCACGTTCCGCCTGACGAGATGCGCGGAGATTATCCGGGGAAAATCATTGGTCACAGGCAGGCGCGCGAGCGGGCGCTGGAGGCCTATCGCGCGGCGAGGTGATGCTTGAGCGAGTCGGCCGCGCGCGGCATAGCGCGCGGGTGATGGACATGCAGACCACGCAGCGCGGCGGCGAGCTTCTTTCGGGAGCGCGGCGCTTCGCACGCCGGCCGGGGCTGGTCGCGCGGGCGGTCGCCCCCGGATTCGGCAAGATTCTCGACCGGATCGATGCTGCTCTGACGTCGGGCGCGATCCACGGGAGCTTGCCAGACGGGACGCCCAGACTGCTCGGCGGACGCGCTCCGGGGTTCGAGTGCACCGTCGAACTGCGCAGCTGGAACGCGTTGATCCGGCTCGCCAGCAATGGGTCGGTCGGCTGGTACCAGGCATGGGAGGCGGGCGAGTGGTGGAGCCCGGATCCGGTGCCGCTGTTCGCGCTGTTCATGCAGCATGCGGAGCGGCTGGGCGACACGGCGCGGGCCAAGGGCCCGTTTCGCCTCGCGCTCAAGCTGGCGCATCTGGTCAACCGCAATACGCATCATGGCGCGCAACGAAACATCGCGGCGCATTACGATCTCGGAAACGATTTCTACGCCGCATGGCTCGATCCGACGATGGGCTATTCCTCCGCGCTGGCGGTGGGCGACGATGGTCTGGAGGCGGCGCAAAGGCGCAAGTGGCGCGTCTTGTCGGACCGGCTGGGGCGACCGGCGAGCCTACTCGAGATCGGCTGCGGCTGGGGAGGATTGGCGGCCCATTTCGCCGGCCAGGGAAGCGCAGTGACCGCGATCAGCCTCTCCGATGAGCAATTGGCCTGGGCGCGGGAGCATTATCGGGGGCCCGATTTCCTCAAGCAGGATTACCGCGAAACGGAAGGCCAGTACGATGCCATCGTCAGCGTCGAGATGGTCGAGGCACTGGGGCGCGAATACTGGCCCGACTATATGGATTGCATCGCGCGCAATCTGAAGCCGGGAGGTCGCGCGGCAATCCAGTATATCTCGATGCGCGAGGAGATCTTCGAGGATTACGCCAGGAGCGCGGATTTCATCCAGGCCTATGTCTTTCCCGGCGGGCTGCTGATCCGCACCAGCGAGTTCCGCCGCCTCGCGCAAGAGCGGGGGCTGAGCTGGGAGGACCAGGCGGATTTCGGGTTGGACTATGCCGAAACGCTCAAGCTCTGGCGCGCCAATTTCGACCGCGCCGTGGCGCAAGGGTGCTTGCCTGCCGGCTTCGACGCGAGCTTCATCGGCCTGTGGCGGTATTACCTGATGTATTGCGAAGGCGGTTTCCGCGGCGGCGGGATCGATGTGCACCAGGTCACACTGGTGAAAGAGGGAGAATGAGATGCGGTTCTTGACGTCTGTGGCTGGCGTTGCGCTGGCGCTGGCCGGATGCACGACGACCGACGCCGTCCACACGGCCGATCGCGCGCCGATCGTCACCCAATCGACGCCGCAGACCGCCGCAAGCCTCGATCCTGCGGATTCGATCCTGTTCTGGAGCGACGAGCGGCGCTCGGCGGCCTTCCGCGACATGGAGCGCCATTTTGCGGGGCTGGAGGTCGCGCAGGCGGGGCCGGTGCGCAAACTGCCGAGAGGCGTACCGCTCGACCCGGAGATACAGGCCGCGGTGCGCGCCTTCATTGCCGATACCGGTGCTGCCGGGATGATGGTCCTGCGCGATGGCAGGGTGGTGTTCGAAGGTTACGCGCTCGGCCTCAAGCCCGAGGGGCGATGGACCAGCTTCTCGGTCGCCAAGAGCTTTACTTCCACCCTGCTCGGCGCAGCGATCGCGGACGGCTTCATCGAAGGTGTCGATCAGCCGGTGACGCGGATCATTCCGGCGCTCGCGGGGACCGCCTATGACGGGGTCACAGTCGGCCAGATCGCCACCATGACCTCCGGCGTCAAATGGAACGAGGACTATACCGATCCCAACAGCGACGTTGCCCGGATGCTCACCGTTCTTCCGGTGCCGGGGGAACCGCAGACAGTCACCTACGCGAAAACCCTCACGCGCGAAGCGCCCGCGGGCGAGAAATGGGTCTACAAGACGCTCGAGACCAATCTCCTGGGCCTCATCGTGGAGCAGGCCACGGGGCGCTCGCTGGCCGAATATGCGGGCGAGAAGATCGCGCGGCCCGCGGGCTTTGCGGGGAAGCTGTTCTGGATGCAGGATCTCACGGGCGCCAACATCGGCGGGTGCTGCCTTTCGCTACGGCTGTCGGATTACGCGCGCTTCGGGCAGTTCGTGCTGGAGGGCGGGCACAGCGTCGTTCCCGAAGGCTGGTCCGCCCGTGCCGGAGCCCCGCAGGTCGATTTCGGCCCGCGCGCGCCCGGCTTCGGCTATGGCTACCAATGGTGGACCTATCCCGGCGGCAAATTCGGCGCGCAGGGGATCTTCGGCCAGGCGATCACGATCGTGCCCGATGAAAACCTGGTGATTGCCGTCGTCGGCAATTGGCCCACGGCGACGAGCAGCGCGAACCGCGAGCGTTTCCGCAGTCTGGTGGACGCGATCGCCGCAGCGAGCGACTGATCAGACGGCGCGGTACACCCCGTCGCCCGAATAGCGGGCGAGGATGTTCTCGTGAACGATCGGGCTGAGCAGTTCGGTAAAGGCGCAGCCGACCATGCAGTTTTCCCACCACACGACCTGGCCCTGAAGCGATTCGAGGCCGGGAAGGGTAAGCCAGCAGACCTGGCCTTCATGCATGCGGTTGATCGCAGCGGCGGAATAGCCCGAAATCGAAAGATCGTGAACCACCGTCTGGAAAGCGCGGCCGCCCGAGGCGCGCAGCTGGCCCGGAATGGTCAGCCTGGTGCGCGGGCCACAACGGTCTTCCTGCGCTGCGAGGCTGTAGCTGTCCTGCATGACATACGACATATCGATGACCTTTCCGGCGCAATTGTCCGGCGCGCGGCCGGGAGTGAGCGTTTACGCAGAATCACCCAGCAGCCTTGAGAAAGGGCTAGCGAGGATGGTTAACCGCCGCGCTCCACCCGCTCTCGGTGGCCGGTGGCAAAGTCGTTAACCAGGAGTTCGACGATCCTCTCCGCGACCGCCTCCGGGGGCTTGAGCGTTTCGGGCGCCTCGCCGGGATAGGCCTTGGCCCGCATGGCGGTGCGGGTCGCGCCCGGATCGAGAATGGCGACGCGGATGCCGGAAATCTTTTCGACCTCCCGCGCGTAGCTCCCGAGGAGGTTGTCGAATGCGGCCTTGCTCGAGCCGTAAGCGCTCCAATAGGCGCGAGGACTCTCTCCGACGCTGCTGGTGAGACCGATCACGCGCGCCGCATCGGCGCGCTTGAGTAGCGGGTCGAGCGCGGCCAACAGCGCCTGGGTGGCGAGCACATTGACCGTGATCGCCTCACTGAACTGCTTGGCGTCGATCTGCGTAACCGATGTGAGGGTGGGCAGATAGGCTGCGCAAATCACAAGGATATCGAGCTTGTCCCAACGCCCTGCGATGGCGCCCGCCAGCCGCGAGATGCCGTCCTGCTCGGCGAGGTCCACCGGGGCGATCGTGCTGTTGCCGCCCGCTTCGTGGATGCGGTCCTCCAGCGCCTCGAGCTCGCGCACGTCGCGCGCGGTCAGCACGACATGCGCCCCCGCGGCCGCCAGCGCCTCTGTGGTGGCGGCGCCGATGCCCCTGCTCGCGCCCGTGACGAGCGCCAGCCTTCCGGAAAGCGGCTTGTCCTGCTCGGCCATCAGGCGACCTTGCCGACCGGGAGCGAGAGCTGGCTTTGTTCGGCCTGGCGCTGGGCGAGATCGGTCAGCCGGGTCGGGTATTCCCCGGTAAAACAGGCATCGCAGAATTGCGGGCAGCGCGAATTGCGCGGGCCTTCGCCGACGGCGCGATAAAGCCCGTCGATGGAAACGAAGGCGAGGCTGTCTGCCCTGATGAATTCGCGCATCGGTTCGATCGCCATCTGGGCTGCGAGCAGTTTGGAGCGTTCGGGCGTATCGACGCCATAAAAGCAGCTGTGCGCGGTGGGCGGGCTGGCGACACGGAAATGGACCTCGCTCGCGCCCGCATCGCGCATCATCTCGACGATCGACAGGCTAGTGGTGCCGCGCACGATGCTGTCGTCGATAAGCACGATCCGCTTGCCTTCCACCAGGCCGCGATTGGCGTTGTGCTTGCGTTTCACCCCGGCGTGACGCGCGCCGTCCGAGGGCTGGATGAAGGTCCGCCCGACATAGTGGGAGCGGATGATGCCGAGTTCGAATGGTATGCCCGATTGCTGGGCATAGCCGATCGCGGCGGGCACCCCGCTGTCGGGCACCGGCACGACGAGATCGGCATCGCACGGGCTCTCGATCGCCAACTGCGCCCCGATGGCCTTGCGCGCCTCGTAAACGCTACGCCCGGCAAAGAAGCTGTCGGGACGGCTGAAATAGACATGCTCGAAGATGCACGGTCGCGGATGGTGGTTGCCAAAGGGATGCAGCGATTCGACATTGCCGTCGAAATCGACCTTCACCAGCTCGCCCGGCTCGACTTCGCGCACCATGTCCGCGCCGATTACGTCGAAGGCCACGCTCTCGCTGGCGAACAGCGTCGCCCCTTTGTCTTCGGGGCCCATCTTGCCCATCACCAGCGGCCTGATGCCGAGCGGATCGCGGCAGGCGATCATCCCCTGGGGCGTCATGACGACCAGGGCATAAGCACCTTCTAGCAATCGCAGCGCATCGATCAGCCGATCCATCACCGTGGGATAACGGCTGGTGGCGACGAGGTGGATGATGACCTCTGTGTCGGAAGTGGACTGGAAGATGGATCCGCGGCTGACCAGTTCCTCGCGCAACTTCAGCGCGTTGGAGATATTGCCGTTATGTGCCACCGCGAAGCCGCCGCTGGCAAGGTCGGCATAGAGCGGCTGCACGTTCCTCAAGCCCGCTCCGCCGGTGGTGGAATAACGCACGTGGCCGGCGGCCATGAAGCCGGGCAATTCGGCGATCGCCTCCTGGCTGGAGAAATTGTCTGCGACATGGCCAGTTCCGCGACGCGCGAAAAATTCGGTCCCGTCGAAGCTGACGATTCCGGCCGCTTCCTGCCCGCGATGCTGGAGCGCATGCAGGCCGAGCGCGGTCGCGGCGGCGGCATCGGCGGCGTTGATCGCGCCGAACACGCCGCACTCTTCGCGCAGCTTGTCGCCATCTGCATCGTGGAAGGGGTGGGTGAGATTCATCTTCGATGCGTCCGCCTGCATCAGTGCCTGGGGCTGGCAGGGCAATGGCGATCCTTCGGGTCGATTACAAGGTTCGATTGGTGCGCGGAACATTTCATTGCGCCGCAAGCCCCGGCTACCTAAAGCCGCGCCAGTGCAACGCAACAGGCCCGCTTAGATCTTGCTCCTCACCCCCTTCGAACGGACGATCGTCCGGCGCTATCTGCTTCCCGGCAGGAGCGAGGCGTTCATTGCGCTCGTCGCGGGCATATCGATCACCGTCGTGATGCTGTCGGTCGCCATGCTGGTGATCGTGATGAGCGTGATGAACGGGTTCCGCGCCGAATTGCTGGACAAGATCGTGGGGCTCAACGGGCATGCGATCGTCCAGGCCTATGGCGGACGGCTCGACGATTGGGAGCGCACGCTCGAAGACATCCGGCAGACCCCCGGAGTTGTCAGCGCTTCGCCGCTGATCGAGCAGCCGCTGCTCACCAGCTTCAACGGCAGGGTCGAGGCGATCCTGGTACGCGGGAATACCCA
>JBBSMH010000137.1:0-5961 GCA_038233275.1 Sphingomonadales bacterium
CGCTTCCGCAAAGCGGCTGGAGAAGTCCTTGTGCGCTTCCCACGAGTGCCCGATGGTAAGCGGCACCACGACATGGACGCCCTTGCCGCCCGAAAGCATGGCGAAGCTCGTCAGTCCGAGATCGGCGAGCCGGGCGCGGATGTCTAGGGCAGCCGACTTGACGTCACCGAAATCGAGCCCCTCGTCCGGGTCGAGATCGAACACCATCCGGTCGGGCGCTTCGACATCGTCGCTGCGCGAACCCCAGCCGTGAAATTCGATCGTCCCCATCTGCACGCATTGGAGGATGCCGCGCGCTGCATCGACATAGAGATAATCCTCGGTCCCCCCGTTCTTCTCGCGGATCGGGACATGATGGACGGAGTCGCCGAAACTTCCGCTGTCGTGCTTCTGGAAGAAGCATTTTTTCGAGCGCCCCTGGGGGCAGCGCACAAGGCTGACCGGACGACGGGCGGTAAAGGCGAGCATGATCGGCGCAATTGCTGCATAGTAATCGGCGAGCTGACCCTTGGTCTGGCCGCTGTCGGGAAAGATCACCCGCTCCCGGTTCGAAATCTTGACCTCGCCCTCGGAGTCGGCGGGCACCGCCTGGGGTATTTCGGGCGTAACTTCCTCGGCCTTCTTGTCGCCGCGCAAGCCCAGATAACTGCCGTGCCGCACATTGCCATCGGCAGTGAACTCGGCAAAGGCGATTTCGGCCACCAGCTTGGGCGTGAACCAGGTAACTCCGCGCGCGGAGGCCTTGTTCACTTCGGCGGGCGGGGTCTTGCGCTCAAGCCGGGCCATCTTGCTGGCAAGCTCTTCCAGATCGTCGCCGTTGAAGCCGGTGCCGACATTGCCCTTGTAGATCAGTTCCTCCTTGTTCTTAGGGCCTTCGTACTGCGCCAGCAGCAGCGAGGAAAAGGGGCGGCCCTTGGCGGATGATTTCTTCCACCCGATGATCACGAATTCCTGCCTGCGGGTGCATTTGACCTTCACCCAGCTTTTGCTGCGTCGACCGGAATAGGTGCCATCAATGGTCTTGGAGATGATCCCTTCTTGGTTCGCATCGCACATGGTGCGATAGAGCTTCTCCCCTGCCCCCACGACATGGTCGGCAATGTGGATCGGCGGATCTGCAGTGTCGAGCAGCGCCTCGAGCCGCTCCTTGCGCTCGATGTTGGGCAGGCCGGTCAGATCCTCCCCGTCGAGTTCGAGCAGGTCGAAGGCGTGGAAGGTCAAGTTGTCCGATTTGGACTGCGATCCGTGGCCGCGCTTGAGAACGTTCTGCAAAGACGAGAAATCGGGGTTGCCCTCGCTGTCATAGGCGACGACCTCGCCGTCGATAAGCGACGACGGCAGGTCGAGCGCGGCAAAGGCCTCCACCAGCGGCTCGAACTTGTCGCTCCAATCCTTGCCATTGCGGGTGTAGACGCGAATGTCCTTGCCCTTCGCGGCAATGAGCGCGCGATATCCGTCGAACTTGATCTCGTGCATCCAGCGGTTGCCTGCAGGAACCTCGTCGACCAGCGTGGCGAGCTGCGGCTTGCGGTATTTCGGCAGCGGCGCAGCCTCGCGTTTCTTCCGGCCCTTCGCCCGCTTCGCCCGCTTCGCATTGTGAGCGGAGGCTTTCTCCATCTGCGCAAGGAAGGCATCGTCCTTCTTGCCGGCCAACGGAAACTCCCCCTGCTTGTCCGCCGCGATCTCGGCCATCGAGCGGCCCGTGAGCACGCTGGTCAATTCGCGCTCGACCAGGGCATCGCCTGCCTCCGCATGCTCGTCCTGCAATTTGCGCAGCAGCCAGTTGTCGCGCTTCTCCCCCGGCCTTCTCTTCAGACGGATCAGCAGCCAATCGCCCTTCATCCGCTCGCCCTCGATCTGGAAGTGAAGGTGGCCCTTATCCAGGTCCTTGGCGCTCTTGCCTTCGACCGGACTCCATCGGCCGCGGTCCCACAACATGACCGTGCCGCCGCCATATTCGCCTTTGGGAATCGTGCCCTCGAATTCGGCATAGGACATCGGGTGGTCCTCGGTCTGGACCGCCAGCCGCTTGATCTCCGGATCGGGGGAGGGGCCCTTCGTCACGGCCCAGCTTTTGAGCACCCCGTCCACCTCGAGCCGCAGGTCCCAGTGGAGGCGCGTGGCATCGTGTTTCTGGACGATGAACAGATCGCCCGAATCGCTGCTTTTGGCCTTGCCCGAAGGTTCGGGCGTCTTTCCGAAATCGCGCTTGGCGTTGTATTCGGAAAGCGGATCCTTGCGCTTGGCCATGGGTCAGGCCCGCTTCTTCGCCTTGCCCGACGATTTGGACGCCGGCTTGTCTTCCTTTACCGATTTCTTGAGCGCGGCCATCAGGTCGATGACGTTCGAGCCCTGTGCCGAGGATGGTTCTTCGACATCTTCGATTACCGTTTTTCTGCTCTTCGACTTGGCCTTCTTCTCGATCAGCTTCATCAGCGCATCGGCATAGCGATCCTTGAATTCGCGGGCATCGAAAGGGGCGGTCTTCTTGTCGATCAGCATCGTGGCAAGCTCGAGGAGTTCCTTCTGCGGCTTGGCATCCTCGATGTCGGAGAAGAATGCCTGGCCCTTCTTGACCTCGTCGGCATAACGCAAAGTCTCCATCAAAAGGCCCTTGCCGCAAGGCTTGATGGCGACGAGTTTCTCCTGCCCGCGGATCGAGAGCTGGCCAAGCCCCACCTTGCCCGCTTTCTTCAGCGCTTCGCGCAGCACGATGAAGGCCTCTTCCGCGAGTTCGTCGGCCGGGACGACGTAGTAGGGCTTTTCGAAATAGAGCGGGTCGATCTCGCACGCCTCGACGAACTGGACCAGCTCGAGCGTGCGCTTGCTCTCGACCTTTACCCCTTCGATTTCCTCCTCTTCGAGCAGGACGTAATTGTTCTTCGAGATTTCGTAGCCCTTGATGATCTCGTCGCGATCCACCGGTCCAACGCCTTCGGCGACTTTCTCGTATGAAATGCGCTTGCCCGAGGGTTCGTGGATCTGGCGGAAACTGATCTTCGCGCCGGATTTGGTCGCCGTATAGGCTTCCACCGGAATCGATACGAGGGCGAGGCGTATCTGCCCTTTCCAGTAAGCCCGTGCTGCCATGGAAGACCTCCGTTTCGGTGGAGTCAGCGCTTTGGAGGTGAAATGGTTTCAGGCGCTTGGGGACTGAGCTTGCCGCACATCGGTTGCGGTTGTAACGGGCGCTCACCCATCAGGAGACCCTCCCCATGCGCGTCGGCTGCCCCAAGGAAATCAAGAATCACGAGTATCGCGTCGGCCTGACGCCCGAAAGCGCGCGCGAACTGACGCACCAGGGCAATGAGGTGTGGATCGAGAGCGGCGCGGGTGCCGGGATCGACGCCACCGACGATCAATATCGCATGGCGGGCGCAAAGATCGTCGATGGGTCCAATGCGATCTTCGCCGAATGCGAAATGGTGGTGAAGGTCAAGGAACCCCAGGCGGGCGAGCGCGCCAAGCTGCGCGAAGGACAGATCCTCTACACCTATCTCCACCTCGCCCCCGATCCCGACCAGACGAAGGACCTGGTGGAATCGGGTGTCACCGCCATCGCCTACGAGACCGTCACCGGTCCGCGCGGCCAGCTGCCGCTATTGAAGCCGATGAGCCAGGTCGCCGGCCGGATGAGCGTCCAGGCGGGCGCGAGCGCGCTCGAAAAGGCTCACGGCGGACGCGGCGTGCTGCTCGGCGGCGTGCCGGGCGTCATGCCGGGCAAGGTCGTGGTGATCGGCGGCGGCGTGGTCGGCTTCAACGCCGCGCAGATGGCTGTCGGACTGGGCGCGGACGTCACCATCCTCGACCGTGATCCCGAAGTGCTCGAAAAGGTCGGCACCCATTTCGAGGCGCGCGCATCGACGCGCTTTTCCAACAAGGCCAATCTGGAAGAATCGGTGTGCGGAGCCGATCTGGTTATCGGCGCGGTTCTGATACCTGGAGCCGCCGCTCCCAAGCTCGTCACTCGCGAAATGCTCGGCGACATGCTGAAGGGTGCGGTGCTGGTCGACGTGGCGATCGACCAGGGCGGCTGTTTCGAGACCAGCAAGCCGACCACCCATGCCGACCCAACCTATGTGGTCGACGGGGTGGTGCATTATTGCGTCGCCAACATGCCCGGCGCGGTGGCGCGCACCAGCACTTATGCGCTCAACAATGTGACACTGCCGCACGCGCTGAGGATCGCGCGGATGGGATGGAAGGAGGCGCTGCGCGCCGATCCCCACCTTGCCGAGGGCCTCAATGTGCATGAAGGCAAGGTGACCTACGAGGCAGTCGCCAAGGAATTGGGCTACGATTATTTGCCGACCGCCGCCGCGCTCGCCTGATTTACTCCGGCCTCGCGGAACGGCGCGAGGACTTCATCGCGCACCCGCATCGGCCGCCCGCTGGCCTGATCGAGCATGGCCCAGGTGGTCGCGGCGCTGACGATGACCCGGCCGCCGGCATCGCGAAAGTCGACCCTGCGCACAGATTTCGCGCCCTTTGGCCCGCCTTCGATCCAGGTCTCCGCAGTGACGCTTTCTCCCTGGGAAATATTGCCGCGATAATCGATTTCGTGGCGCACCACGAGCCAGAAGACCTCTCGGCGGTGCGCCTCTTCTGCCGCGACATCCCAATGGGCGGTGGCCATGTCCTGCACCCATTGGACCCACACCGCATTGTTGACGTGCCCGAGTTCATCGATGTGCCCAGGGCGCGCGGTAAAGGTCTTGCTGAACCGTGCGCTCAAGCCCCTACTCCGCCTCCGCCTTGCCCAGCTGCCACAGGATGAAAGCGTATTCCTCCGCCACCTCGTAAAGCGAGGCGAACCGCCCCGATTTGCCGCCGTGGCCGGCGCCCATATTGGTCTTCAGCAGCAGTTCGTTGTCGTCCGTCTTCAGCTCGCGCAGCTTGGCGACCCATTTGGCAGGCTCCCAATAAGTCACGCGCGGATCGTTAAGGCCTGCCGTCACCAGCATCGGCGGGTAATCCTGCGCCGTCACCTGATCATAAGGCGAATAGCTGAGGATATAGGCGAAGGCCTGTTTGCTCTCGATGGGATTGCCCCATTCGGGCCATTCGCCCGGCGTCAGCGGCAGCTCGGTGTTGAGCATGGTATTGAGCACATCGACGAAGGGCACATGCGCCACCACCGCGCCCCACAGTTCGGGATCGGTGTTGACCGCCACGCCCATCAACTCGCCGCCTGCCGAACCGCCGCTCGCGGTAATCTTGCCCTTCTCGGTATATCCGAGTTCGATCAGGCCCTTCGCCGCATCGACGAAATCGTTGAAGGTATTGGTCCGCTCATTGAGCTTGCCCTGAAGATACCAGCTGCGCCCCAGATCGTCGCCGCCGCGGATATGCGCGATGGCGTAAGCAAAGCCGCGATCGACCAGGCTCAGCCGCGCGGTCGAGAAATTGGGCGGCACGGCATAGCCGTAAGCGCCATAGGCATAGAGGTGCAGTGGGCCGGGCCCTGCGGGTCGATCCTTGCGCATCACGATGCTGACCGGGATTTTCGTTCCGTCGCGCGCCGTTACGGTGACGCGCTCGGTGGTGTAGAGCTTGGCATCGTAGCCGCTGGGAATTTCCTGCTGCTTGAGCAGCTCCAGCTCACCCGTCCCTACGTGATAATCATAGACCGAATCGGGGGTGACCATGCTCTCATAGGCAAGGCGCAGTCTGTCCTGGTCGTATTCGGGATTGTTCGAAAGCCCGGTCGAATAGCTGCCTTCCGCAAACGCGACAGGCTTGACCAGCGCCGGGTCGGCGTAGGAGCGGATCTGGATCTGGTCGAGCCCGTTCAGCCGACCTTCGGTGACGTAGAAGTCCTGGAACAGCGCAACGTCGGTCAGGTAGAATTCGTCCGAACCTTCGATCAGGGTCGTCCACTCACCCGGCGCGTCGAGACCAGCCGTGGCGAGGCGGAAATTGACGTGATCGTCGTTGGTGAGCACGTAGATCTTGCCGTCA
>JBBSMH010000138.1:0-5934 GCA_038233275.1 Sphingomonadales bacterium
CTGGTGCGTGGCGAGGCCGCGCGGATCGTCGAAATCGGCGATCCCGACGGCGCAATGGGGCAGCCTGATGTGACGCGTCGTTACGACATCGCCCCCGCGCTCCATGCGGCGATCGAGACTGCCAGCGCCACCGCGCATTACCATGACGGGCGGCTCGAGCTGTGGATCGCCAGCCAGGCGCCCGAGGCGGCTCGCCAGGCCGCGGCAAAAGCTGTCGGCCTCTCGCTCGACGATGTGGTGCTCTATCCTGTGGGTGCGGGCGGAAGCTTCGATGCGCGGCTGGAGAAGAGCCACGCGATCGAAGTCGCTCAAATTGCGCGCGAGATCGGGCGGCCGATCCAGTTGACCTGGCCCCGTGCCGAGGAGGCAAAAATCGTCCCTCCACGCACGCCGGTCGCGATCAGGCTTTCGGCCAGGCTTTCGCGCGGCGAGGATGGCGCGCCGCTGGCATGGCACGCAATGATCGCCTGCCCGGCGACGGTGCGCGAGTTCGGCCATCGCCTGTTCGACAACAACACCCCCGAGGCCGCGATCCGCAAGGCTGCCGGTGAAGCCGATCCCCTGGCTTGCGAAGGCGCGGTTCCGCCCTATGCGATAGCGCACGTCGCGGTGGACCATGCGCCCGTCGAACTGGCGCTGCCGACAGGACGGCTGCGGGGCAATGCGGTGGCCTACACCGCCTTCGCCAACGAGGTTTTCATCGACGAGATCGCGCGGGAGGCGGAGCGTGATCCCTTTCTCTATCGCATGGCGCTGCTGGGACAGTCGGCGCGCATGGCGGAAGTGCTGCGCCGTGCTTCGCGACTGGGAGAGTGGGACGGCGGGCGCCCGGGCAGCGGGCAGGGTATCGCGATGGTCCGGATGGACGCATTCGGCGACGAGACACATGAAGGCGGCGGCCGGATCGCCTGCGTTGTCAAGGCGCGGCTGGCCGAGGGCGGGCTGCGGGTCGAAAGGCTGTCCGCGGTCGCCGACATCGGCCGGATCGTCAATCTGGAGCTGGCACGCCAGCAGATCGAGGGCGGCTTGCTGTTCGGATTGGGACTGGCTGCGGGTTGCAGCCCACCCTGGCGCTCGGGCCGACCGACGCCGGCGGGGCTCCGCGACATGAATTTGCCGACGCTCGCCGACGCTCCCGACATCCGGCTCGATTTCATCGAAAGCGAAGCCGAGCCCTTCGATCCGGGCGAACTCGGAGTGGCCGTCGCCCCGCCAGCGATCGCCAACGCCCTGTTCGCCGCGACCGGACGACGCTACCGCGCGCTGCCGCTGGTGGGACATAGTGAATGACTTGGCAGAAGCAGGAATTGCTCGGCGATCACCCGGCTCTGCGCACCGGGCGAATTGGCGTTCTGCTGACCAACCTAGGCACGCCCGATGCGCCCACACCGCGTGCGGTGAAGCGCTATCTGGCCGAATTCCTCTCCGACCCCCGCGTGGTGGAAATCCCCTCGCTCGTCTGGCAACCGATCCTGCGCGGGATCGTGCTTAACAGCCGTCCGAGAAGAAGCGCCGAGGCCTACCGCAAGGTGTGGAGCGAGGACGGCTCTCCGCTCGCGGCGATCACGCGGCGGCAGGCGCAAGCTTTGCAGGCCAGGCTCGGCGACCGCGTCCAGGTGGATTGGGCGATGCGCTATGGCAGTCCAGCGTTGAGCCAGCGGCTGTCCGCCCTGAAAGACGCGGGCTGTGAGCGGATTCTGCTCGCTCCGCTCTATCCGCAATATTGCGGCGCGACAACGGCGAGCACCGTGGACAAGGCTGCGGAAAGCCTGGGCAAAATGCGTTGGCAACCCGTGCTCAGGGTGCTTCCGCCCTATCACGACGATCCGGCCTATACCGAGGCGCTGGCGATCGATCTCGGCGCGCAGATCGATGCGCTCGATTTCGAGCCCGAAGTGCTGCTGCTGAGCTTTCACGGGATGCCGCAGCGCACGCTCGAATTGGGCGATCCTTATCACTGCCACTGCCGCAAGACTGCGCGGCTGCTGGAACAACGGCTCGGCCGGCAGGCCCTGCGCGTGCGCACCGCCTTTCAGTCGCGGTTCGGCCGGGCCAAGTGGCTGGAGCCCGCCACCGATGCAGTAATCGCCGAAGAGGCCCGCAATGGCACCCGGCGGCTGGCGATTGCTGCCCCTGGATTTTCCGCGGACTGCCTCGAAACGCTCGAGGAGCTTGGCATGCAGGGCCGCGACCAGTTCCTGGGAGCGGGGGGAGAGCAATTCGCCGCCCTGTCCTGCCTCAACGATGGCAAAGCCGGCATGCAAATGCTTGAATCCATCGTCCGCCGCGAATTGGCGGGGTGGATTTGAGCCGGGAAATTACTTACACACAGGTAAGTAAGGAGCTCCGCATGGCCACTCTCGCCGCGCACACCTCGATCGGTGCCCGCCCCGCGCATTGGACGCAGGGCAATCCGAGCGATGCAGAACTCGCGCATATTCCCGGCGAGAGCGGCTGGCCGCTGGTCGGCAACACCTTCCGGATGCTGGCCGATCCGCACGGCTTCACGCGCGCCATGGTCGACAAATACGGCCGTGTTTACAAGAACAAGGCCTTTGGTGGCTGGAATATCGCGCTAATCGGAGCAGAGGCCAACGAACTGATGCTGTTCGACCGCGAGAAGATCTTCTCTTCCGAACAGGGCTGGGGCCCGATCCTCGACCAGGTCTTCCCGCGCGGGCTGATGCTGCTCGATTTCGATCACCACCGGGTGGATCGCCGCGCGCTGTCGATTGCTTTCAAGCCCGAACCGCTGCGGCATTACGCGGGCAGCCTCAACCGCGGCATCGCTCGCGGCGTGGAGGAATGGGGCGCGGGTTCGATGCGCTTCTACCCCGCGATCAAGCAGCTGACGCTCGATCTCGCCGCCGACAGCTTCATCGGCATCGAGTGGGGGCCCGAGGCCGACCGGATCAATGAGGCCTTCGTCGGCCTGGTGCAGGCCAGCGTGGCTCCAATCCGCCGGCCGCTGCCCTTCACGCAGATGCGCCGGGGGGTAAAGGGCCGCGAATTCCTGGTCGATTTCTTCACGGCCGAAACGCACCGCCGCCGCGCGCAGGGCGGGGGGCAGGACATGTTCAGCCAGTTCGCCACCGCGGAATATGAAGACGGCAGCCTGATGCCCGTGGACGAGGTGGTCGATCACATGAACTTCCTGATGATGGCGGCCCATGACACCATCACCAGTTCGGCGACCTCGCTCGTCTGGCAATTGGCGCTCGACCCCGAATGGCAGGATAAGCTGCGGCAGGAGATCGCCGCGGTCACCGGTGGCGTGGGGCCGGACGGCAGGCCGCGCGACCTGGCCTATGAAGACCTGGGCAAGCTCGAGCTGACCGAGATGGCGTTCAAGGAATCGCTGCGGTTGGTTCCGCCGCTGCCCTCCATGCCGCGCCGCGCACTGCGGGAATTCGCCTTCGGCGGCTACCGCATTCCCGCCGGCACTCCGGTGGGGATCAACATCCACTGGACGCACCATTCGGAAGAATATTGGGACGATCCCTACGCCTTCGACCCCCTGCGCTTCACGCCCGACAAGGTGAAGGCGCGGCACAAATACGCATGGGTTCCCTTCGGCGGCGGCGCGCACATGTGCCTCGGCCTGCACTTTGCCTATATGCAGGTGAAGGTGCTGATGGCCCAGCTTCTCCCGCGCTATCGCATCGCGCTGGAGGGCGGCAATCCCGAATGGCAGCCCTGGCCCATCCCCCGGCCCAAGGATGGGCTAAAGGTCGCGCTCAGGCCGCTCTAGAAATCCGCTTTAGCTATCCGCTCTAGAAATCTATGGCGATCCCCTTCCTGACCCAGTCGCCATAGCGTGTGGGGGCGAGTTCTTCCTCGCTCTCGACCCGTTTCGGCTCGGGCGGCGGATCGTTGGTCCAGTGCGCCGGCTTGGCGAAGTTTTCGCGGCGCTTGGGGGAATGCTTGGTCATGGCGCCAAGATGATGCGGCTGGCGGCCTCATGCAAGAGCCGCTAGGCGCGCGGGCCATGGCCCAGCCCACCGGAATTCACGCGCGCCGCGCCGCGCTTCGCCTCCTCGACGCGGTGCTGCGCCGGGGCGAGACACTCGATACCGCCTTCGGTCCGGCGACGAAGGATGTCCGCAAGTTCGAGGACAAGGCACTCGCCCGCGCGATTGCGGCGGAGACGCTGCGCTGGCTGGTCGATCTCGATAATCTGATCGACAGCGCGACGAGGCAGAACCTGCCGCAGGACGCAAAGTCCCGCATGGTGTTGCGGATGATGCTGGCGCAATGGCTTCGGCTCGCCACGCCACCCCATGCGGTGGTGGCGACCGGGTTGGACCTGCTTTCCGGCGGCCCGCGCCGGTTGGCGCATGGGGTGTTCTCGACGCTGACCGGGCAGGACGCGTCGCTGCCGGAAGCCCCGACTCTCCCCGCCGATGTCGCGGCGCGCTGGGGCGAGCGCGCTCCAGCGATCGCCGCAGGCCTCGCCGATCCGCCGCCGCTCGATCTGACGCTGGGTGACCCGGCCGAGACCGGGCACTGGCAGGTCCAGCTTGCCGCCGACAGCCTGATGCCCGGACACCTGCGTTTGCCGCGAGGGGAGAATGTCGGGAAGCTGCCGGGTTTCGGCACCAGGGACGGTGACGGGGCCTGGTGGGTGCAGGATCTTGCCGCCTCGCTTCCCGCGCGCCTGCTGGGGCAGGGGGAGGGCCGCCACGTGCTCGACCTGTGCGCGGCGCCCGGTGGCAAGACGCTTCAGCTTGCCGCGCAGGGCTGGCAGGTTACCGCGCTCGATATCTCCAAGCGCCGCCTCGAACTGTTGCGGGCCAATCTCAAGCGCACTGGGCTGACGGCGGGCATCGTCCGCGCCGATGCGCTGGCGTGGGAGCCGAAACACCGCTTCGACGCGATCCTGCTCGACGCCCCCTGCACCGCCACCGGCACCGCCCGCCGCCACCCCGACGTCCTCCACCGCATCGGGGAGCGCCAGATCGAGGAGATGGCCGAATTGCAGGCCGCGTTATTGGGGCGCGCGGCAGGCTGGCTCAAACCGGGCGGCACGCTGGTCTATGCGGTATGCTCGCTCGAGCGCGAGGAGGGCGAGGCGCAGGCGGCAAAGGTCGCGCTTGCGAGCCACCCGATAACCGCCGCGGACCTCCCGGCAGGCCTCCCACCCACGCCCGAAGGCTGGGTGCGGACCGATCCGGGAATGCTGGCCGAGGCGGGCGGTCTCGACGGGTTTTTTGTCGCCCGCTGGCGCGCGCCCATATAGCGGCACCGCTCTCCGGACGACTGAAAGCCACGATTGGGGTTGACGCTCGCGCATGGCCCAGCACCGTGTGACCTTCCGAGAAATTCCGCGCCTTCCCAGTCGTTTGAAGTCGAAACGAGCGAACACCGTGTGGACTTGGTATCGGGGAAAGCTACAACCGACCGTGGCTTTTGCACACTCCGCCGCGGCACCGAACCGCCAAGAGAGTCGCGAAAGCTGTCGAGGTCTCCGTGCCATGCGCAATCCCTCGCAGAATTCCTGCGTGTAGGAAAATGGCGATGTGACGTTGCTAGCGGAGCGCAGCAACGCTTCTGCCGAAAGTGGTGGTAAGCGGACTGTCCGATAATAAGATCAGGTGTGCAAGAAGCTCACACCTGCTTAGCTTGAAATCGTTATCGAATTGCGCAGGTTTTTCTCGGCTCCGCTTCGCTGTCGGTCGTGCCGAGCCAAGGCGCTCAACAAGAACCAGCTCGGCAAGCTTCGTTTTAGCGAATTTGGTCCTTCGACCCGGATTGTACCTCTCTTGATCTCTTCGGACAGACTGCGGAACCCGCGCCAGATCTCGGTAAATATCCGGATGTCTGCATGAATTGCCTTCTCGGCGGCGACCAACGCCTTCGCTATTGACCGAGAGTTCCCAGCTTGGACGGTCGAGGGTTATCGGGCGTTAGACCGACCGATGCCCGATCCTCACC
>JBBSMH010000139.1:0-5894 GCA_038233275.1 Sphingomonadales bacterium
AGTTTTGGACGGTGGAAAACGGGACCGCGTATATCCATAAGCTCGCCCATCGCGAAGACGCGAAACATCTCTCCGCCGGAACTACGCTCAGCGCAGCGCTGTTCGAGCATGTCATCGACAGGGACGGTGTGGAACTGGTCGATTTCGGAACCGGGAGCGATTCCTACAAGCGCGACTGGATGGAGCTCAACCGCCCGCGCTTCCGCCTTTTCTGCCTGGACCCCCGCAATCCGCGGGCCTGGCCCGCGATCGCCAAGCAGGTCCTGCGCCAGATGGTGACGCGCCTTGCCTCCATCGGGGTGCATCGCTAAGGCGCGCTTCCCGCCCGATCACAGGGGATTTTGGACGCTTATGACCGCCGAGCCAGCGAGTGCCAGCGACGCGACCGGTCCTTCGCGCAGCGACATCGACACGACATTGCGCGCGATCCTGTGCGATGTGCTCGGGCTCGATTCCCAGCGCGTGGCCCGGTTCGGCCGCGATACCGGCCTTTTCGGCCATCTCCCGGAGCTCGACTCGATGGCCGTTGCCGGCCTGCTGACCGAAATGGAGGACCGGATGGACATCATCATCGACGATGACGATGTCGATGGCGAAATGCTCGAGACCTATGGCGGACTGCTCGCTTTCGCCGAGGCCAAGGCCGTGGAAGGCTGAGGATCGTTGAAATACGCCGTCTGGCCCGCACCGTTTCCCGCAGGAGGGACCAGCGAGGAGATTGCGCTCACCTTCGACCAGTCGCGCGAGCACCGCTTGCTCGTGCTCGCACCGCTGTTTAACGAACATAACAAGACCCGGCGGCAAGTAGTTGAAATCATGCGCCGCCTCGACAGGGCGGGGATCGACTGTCTGCTGCCCGACCTGCCCGGCTTCAACGAGAGTCTCGCACCGCTCGATCGTCAAAGCCTCACCGGATGGATGGCCGCGGTCGAGGCCGCGGCGGTGCATTTCTCGGCAAACCGCGTGCTGGGGATACGCGGCGGGGCGCTGCTCATTCCCGGGAGATTGCCCGGCCACGTCTATGAGCCAGCCAAGGGCGCCCAGCTGTTGCGGGCCATGCTCCGGGCGCGCACAATCGCAGCGCGTGAGGCTGGACGCGAAGAGAAGGCCGCCCAGCTGCTCGAGGAAGGACGCGAAGGCGGGCTGGAGCTGGCGGGTTGGCGGCTGGGTCCGAAGATGATCCGCGAACTGGAACAAGCCCTCCCGGTCACCGGTCCGGAGTTGGAACTGGTCGAACAGGCCGAGATCGGCGGCGCCCCCTTGTGGCTGCGCGCGGAACCCGACGATGATCCTGAGCAAGCCGACGCGCTCGCAGCCATCCTGGCCGTCGGGATGTTGGGCGGATGACCCGACTGCCGCTCACCTTCGCCGCAGGGGGCTTTCAGCTTGCCGGCACCCTTGATCTTGCGCCGGGAACCACGGGCCTGTTCCTGGTGTCGGGCGGCAATGAAATCCGTTCCGGGGCGTTCGGCGGACAAGCCCAGCTTGCCGCCGACATCGCCAGAGCAGGCTTTCCGGTGTTCAGGTTCGACCGGCGGGGCATTGGCGACAGCGACGGCGAGAACCGGGGTTTCCGCAAGTCGCAGGCCGATATCGCCGCCGCGCTCGACGCTTTTCGTGCTCTGGCACCGGGCGTAACCCGCGTGGTCGGCTTCGGAAATTGCGACGCCGCGACTGCCCTCATGTTGGCCTCGGGAGCGGGGTGCGACGCGCTGGTGCTCAGCAATCCGTGGACGATCGACGAGGATGCCGATGCGATGCCCCCCCCGGCGACGATCCGCGCGCGATATATCGCCAGGCTGAAGGACCCGCACGAAGTGCTGCGCCTGCTGGGCGGCAAGGTCGATTTCCGCAAACTGCTGCGTGGCATCGCCTGGGCTTCTGCGCCGAGGCGCAAACCGGGCTCGCTGGCGCTGGAAGCGCGAGAGGGTTTGTCGAAGTTCGATGGCCCCGTTCGTATCCTGATTGCCGAGAGCGATCGCACGGCGCAGGTTTTTCTGGAAAATTGGGAAGCCGGCGATAGCCGCCTGCAGCGGTGTGCCGATGCCGGCCATTCCTATGCCGAGCCGCACGCGCGCAAATGGCTGCGCGACCAGATTCTCGCCGCGCTGCGGCGCTAGCGGAGGAACACGCTGGTCAGTTCGACATGGGTCGACCAGCGGAACTGCCCCACTGGGCGCAAGGTTTGGAGTCTGAAGCCTGCCTCGATGAGAGCCTTCGCATCGCGTGCCCAACTTGAGGGGTTGCAGCTGATGTAGGCCACCCGCGCGACTGGGGATCGCGCGAGCGCCGCAACCTGCTCGCGAGCGCCCGCGCGCGGCGGATCGAGCACGACCGCCTCGAAGCGCGCCAGCTCGTCCGGCTGCAGCGGCGCGCGGAAAAGATCGCGATGGACCGCTTCTACCGGCAGCTGCGCTCGGCCCGCCGCCTGCCGGCAGGCGAGCGAGAGATCGCGCGCGCCCTCGACCGCGACAGTCTGCCTCGCGCCAGCCATGCCGAAAGCGAAGGTTCCAAGGCCCGAGAAGAGATCGATAATAGTTTCAGCGCCTTGCACCCCCACCTTAGCGTCGGATAACAAGACGTCTTCGCCATCCTGCGTCGGCTGAAGAAAGGCGCCTTGCGGAAAACCTACCGGCACACCCGAGAGCGCCACCGTAACAGGCTCGGGCTCCCACGTCGCCTCCATGCCGAATCCATGGTCCACGGATAGCCGCGCGAGCCGATGATCGCGCGCGAAGTCGAGCAGCGCTTCGGTCGCCTCGAGGCCTTCGGGAACGACACCGGAAATCGCGCAATCGACGCCCTGATCCACAAGCGTCAGCGCGACATCGACCGGATGACGTCCCGCCACCTTCGTCAGCATCTGCCGCAGCGGCGCCACCAGCGCGAAAAGCTCGGGGCGCAGCACATGGCATTCATGCATGTCGACAACGCGGCTGGAGCGCTCCTCGCGGAAGCCGAGCACGAAGCCGCGCTGAACCTTGAGCCCGTGAAGCGTGGCGCGGCGCCGGCTTCGCGCCGGAGAAAGGTGCGTTGCCAGTACCTCGCCCGGTTCCACGCCCTGCCCCGCGGCGGCATTGAGCACGCGGTCGGTCACGAATTCGCGCAGCGTCGCCTCGTCGGCGTGCTGGAGCTGGCAGGCCCCGCAGGTCGGGAAGTGACGGCACGGCGGTTCGGCGTGGTGGGGGCCATGCACCAGCGCCCCATCGGCCTGCACGAGGTCTCCAGGCACGCCAAACGCCACGTGGCGACCGTCAGCCGTGACGCCATCGCCGCGCGCCGCAATCCGGATGATCTCGTCGTTCACTGAGCTCACAGTAAAGTCGCCAGAGCGGATCCGACGGAGCGGGCAAGCTCTCCGGCGGTGAAGGCGGGACCGGCAAGCTGCGCCGCCTCCTGCTGGAGGAACACCGCCTCCCTCGCTGCGCGGGCGAGATCGCCATGCCCACCTAGCCGCCCCGCCGCGATGCCCGCCAGCACATCGCCGGACCCCGCGACCGAGAGCCAGCTCGGCCCGCGGGGGAAGAACAGTGTCTTGCCGTCCGCCGTCGCCAGGATGGTATCCGGCCCCTTGGCCAGCACATTTGCCCCCGTGACGTCACGCAGGCGCTGCGCGCGGTCGAGCTTGCCCTCCGCCGTGACGCCGAAGCTTTCGCACAGCCGCGCCAGCTCGCCGTCATGCGGAGTGAGCAGCAGGCGCTTGCCCTCTGCGCCCGCGAGCAGATCGCCATCGAGAAGATAAAGCGCATCGGCATCCAGCACGCTGGGACAGCCTGCCTCGACCGCGCGCGCCAGCCGCTCGCGCGCTCCGGCACCGCGCCCCAGACCGGGGCCGATCAGCATTGCGCCGATCCGCCCATCGTCCAGACTCTCCGCCAGATCGCCCTGCTCGACGACCAGCTCCGCCGGCGCATCGGGATGAGAGTGGTCGCTGAACAATTTCACATAACCCGCCCCGGCGCGCATCGCCGCCTCGGCAGCCAGGATGGGCGCGCCCGGCATCTTGCCAGCGACGATAGCGAGCAGACCGCGCGTGTATTTGTGCGCGTCTGCGCCCGGCGCGGCGAACCGCGGAGTCTCGGCCCGCGCGGCGTCGGTCGCCGGCAAATCGATCCCGATCGGCACCAGCCTTCTCGCGCCCATCCGTGCGGCAGCGGGCATAAGAAAATGCGCCTGCTTCCACGCACCCAGCGCCAGCGTGAGGTCGAAACGCGGCGTATCGCTCAGTAGCGCGCCCGTGTCGCTTTCGACGCCGCTCGGAACATCGATGGCGATGCGCACCGGATGCGATCGCGCGGCGGATTTCAGGACCTCAGCAAAGGCGCCTTCGACCGGGCGCGACAGGCCGTAACCGAACAGGCAATCCACCAGCACCGGCGCCGCGGGCCCCTCGGCGCGTTCGGCAATCCTCCCCCCGAAACTGCCCCGCGCCTGGGCCGCTGTCGCGGTCTTTGGTTCGACGGGGGCCACCACCGATACCTGCGTGCCTCTAGCGCGCAACCACTCGGCGATGACATAGCCGTCGCCGCCATTGTTGCCCGGCCCGCACAGGACCGTCACTGCCCTGCCCGCCGCCACGCGCCAGACCCACTGCGCCGCACCCGCCCCCGCACGCTGCATCAGCTCCCATTCGCTGGTGCCGCCCCCCATCGCCGCCTGCTCGGCATCGCGCATCTGGGCGACAGTGAGGACGGCATCAGCGGACATCGACGAGCTCGCTCGGTAAGCGGTAGCGGTCTCCGGCGACGATAATCTCGGCATGGGTTTCGCCCGGTTGACCGAAGCCGATCGCATCCGCCCCGTCCGCGGGCTGGAGCAGGCCATTGCCATCATAGCCGAAGCGGCGGAAGCCGCCGTCGGGATGCCGTACGGTGAAGGCGGCTGGGCCGTCGCGTTCGAGCAGGCAGTGGGGCTTCAGCTGGCCGCGATTGTCGAGCGCGCAGTGAACAGTCTCAGCTCCCTCGGTCGCCTGCTCCTGAACCGGCGAACAGGCGGCGAGCACCGGAACGAAAGCCAGTACGGCAGACGCAGCTCTCACGGCGTGCCTTCGAGCGCCAGCAAGACGCGTCCGGCGATATCGGCGATCATCATGGCCCAGCGCGCCTGTCCCGCCTCGGTTTCGATCTGATCCTGCCGCACCTCGATGGTGAGATAGGGGATGCCCCTCGCCTCCGCATGGCGGTCCATCGTCGCATTCAGCTGCTTGCCCGAATAGGGCTGGTTGTCGCCCACAGTCAGTCCCTGCTCGCCGAACAGGCGGATCGCATGACGGGCCGCGCGATCGTCCTGATTGTAGAGCAGCGCGACTTCCCAAGGGCGCTCCTCTTCACGCGATTCGAGGCTGCGCGTGAAGCTGTGCAGCGCGATCAGCAGTTTCGGCTGCATATCCTCGATCATGGCTTCGAGCGCTGCATGATAGGGGCGGTGGAACCGCTCGAGGCGCTTTTCGACATCGGCGCCGATATTGCCCGCGATCAGATGGCCGTCGCTTTCGACAGGCACGAGCGCGGGATCGTCCTCGGTGCGATGGAAATCGCACACCAGCCGGCTGATGCAGGCGATATGCGCCGGGATCCGGTGACGCCGCGCAAGCCGCTCGGCCACGCCCTCCACGCCGATGTCGAGCGCTACGTGCTTGTCGAGCAGCGCGGGATCGATGCCGAGCGCGATGTCGGGCGGCACATGGTTGGAAGCATGGTCGGCGACGCACAGCATGCGGCTCGGCCCCGGCTCGCCCACCTGCCGGAAAGGCTGCTCGTCTGTCAGCATCGCAATCCTCCCCGCATCTGCCACCATCCCGGCTCGAGCTGCGCGATCCGTAAGGCCGCCGCATCGCGCTGGGAAGAATTCTCATAAAGCGCGAAACAGCTCGCCCCCGAACCGGACATACGCGC
>JBBSMH010000140.1:0-5857 GCA_038233275.1 Sphingomonadales bacterium
GCCAGCTCTCCGTAAATCCTAGTTGGGCGTAGAAGCGGGCGGTCACTCCGAAATCACGTGACGGCAGATTGGGCGTTGCGCGATCCATTGAGCACCTCCCGTCGTCAGGATAAAACACCTCTCGTCGTCAGGATAGATGAAAGGCTAATGTCCGCAAGTGGGTCGGTAGCCGACGTTACCCAAACCCATCCCCTGCCTCGCCCGGTATGAAGCGCACCAAGCGGCTGTCCGCCAGCGCCGCAGTGCGATTGATCACCGCCTTCTGGTATTCGGGATCGGTGACCATTTCGAGAAAGGCGCCCGCATTGGGGTATTGTGCGACGAAGCCGTCGTGCCAGCGCATCGCGTCGGGGCCGATCACCACCGTCTCGAACAGGCCGCGCCAGACAATGCTGCCGCCCCCGCGCTTGAAGATCGGACCGCTCGTGCGCCCATATTCCTCATAGGCGCGCCGACCGCTCCAGCCCTTGCCCGCATGCTCGTGCCCATCCGGATATTCCGCCTGCTCGCGGTACAGCAGCAGGTTGAGCATGTGGATCGGCTCGTCGCGCGGCAGATCCTTGAACGCCTGAAAATTGGCCGGGCTCGGATCGATAAAGGTCTGGCTCATCCCCTGCGGGCTCCCCTTCTGACGATGTCATCGCATCAATGCTTGTGCGCGGGCGCGCTGCCGCCGTGAGTCGCCCAGACCGAGTGACGGCCATCGCGGCCAATGAGGACCACCTGATAGCTGTCCACGCGGTCTCCCTGCTCCATTCCCGGCGAGCCGACGACCATGCCGGGCACGCTCAGCCCGATTGCGTCGGGCCGTTCTGCCAGCAAGCGACGGATGTCTTCGGCAGGAACGTGACCCTCAATCGTGTAACCGTCCACCCGGGCAGTGTGGCACGACCGCAGCGGGTCGGGCACACCGGCAGCGCGCGCGACCGGGGTCATGTCCTCGACATCACGAACCTTCAATTCGAACCCTGCCGCCTCCATCCGCTCGACCCATTCGCTGCAGCAACCGCACCACGGGGTCTTGGTCACCTCCATCACGCTGGCCGCCGCGGATTGAGTGCAGGCGATCAGCGCGAGCGGAAACAACATGGTGGAGAGACGATTGAACTTCATCGGCATTTCGCGTTTCCTGTCCTGAATTCGCAGCCCGCCCGATAGCTCCGCGACGCTGCATGAATGCTGTATGGTGCGCGGATTTCAGCCGAGCCTGTAATCCGCAAACCGGTCGCGCAAATCCTTCTTGCTGATCTTGCCGGTGGCGGTGTGCGGGATGTCATCGACGAATTCCACCGCGTCGGGCAGCCACCATTTGGCGACCTTGTCGGACAGGAAATCCACCACCTCCTGCGCCGTGCAGTCGCAGCCCTGCTTCCTGACCACGAACAGCACCGGGCGCTCATCCCATTTAGGATGCGGCATGCCGACCGCCGCCGCCTCGGCCACCGCCGGATGTCCGACCGCGGCATTCTCCAGCTCGACCGAGCTGATCCACTCGCCGCCCGATTTGATGACGTCCTTGGTCCGGTCGGTCAGCTGCAGCGTGCCGTCGGGGTGGAGGATGCCGACATCGCCGGTGTCGAACCAGCCATCCGCGTCCACCGCATCCTCTTCCGCCTTAAAATAGCGCTTGATCACCCACGGCCCGCGGATCTGCAGCGCACCCGAGCTTTCTCCGTCGCGCGGCAATTCGGTGGTCATGTCGTCCAGGCTGACGGTGCGCAATTCCACCCCGAAGGTCGGGCGGCCCTGCTTCATCGTCTTGGCGACCTTCTCGTCGAAACTGAGCTGGTCCCAGTCGTGCGTCGGTCCGCCGACGGTGCCGATGGGCGAAGTCTCGGTCATTCCCCAGGCGTGCTGCACCCTTGTGCCGTTCTTCATCAGCCGCTCGATCATGAAGCGGGGCGCGGCAGAGCCGCCGATGGTCGCGGCGCGCAGCTTGGGGAGGTCCTTCCCCGCGGCGTCGCAATATTGGAAGGTCGCGAGCCAGACGGTCGGCACGCCGGCGCTGTCGGTGACGCCCTCGCGCTCCATCAGATCGCACAGCACGGCGGGATCGTTGACCGCCGAAAAGACGAATTTGATCCCCGCCATCGCGCCCGCGTAGGGCAGGCCCCAGCTCGCCGCGTGGAACATGGGCACGACCGGGAGCATCACGGTGGAGGCGGTGAAATTGAACGCCGCCGGCTGCAATCCCGACAGGGCGTGAAGCACTGTGCTGCGATGCTCGTATTGCACGCCCTTGGGAGGGCCGGTGGTGCCGCTGGTATAGCAGATCATGCAAGGATCGGTCTCCTCGCCGGAAACCCACCGGAAATCGCCATCCTGCTCGCCGATCCAGTCCTCGAAGGCCGGTGACTGCTCGCCCGAATCGAAGCAGATGTAGTGCTCCACACTGGTCCATTTGGCGCGCATCTTGTCGACGATCGGCTGGAACGCGGCATCATAGAGCAGCACCCGATCCTCGGCGTGGTTGACGATATATTCGAGCTGATCGTCGAACAGGCGCGGATTGACCGTGTGCAGCACGCCGCCCATGCCAGCCACGCCGTACCAGCTGACCAGATGGCGCGAATGGTTCATGGCGAGGCTCGCCACCCGGTCGCCTTTATCCAGGCCCAGTGCCTGCAGCGCCTGCGCCATCTTAAGCGCATCGCGGCGGATGCCGGCCCAATCCGTGCGCGTCTCGCTGCCGTCGGCCCAATGGGTCACGATCTCGCGCGTTCCCGCTTCGCGCGCGGCGTGATCGATCACATGCGTTACGCGCATGGTCCAGTCCTGCATGGCTCCCAGCGACATTGGTTTTTCCTCTCCCGATCCGTCAGGCCCGCTCACTCAGGCGACGAGCCGCAGCTGTGCGCTTCCACGCCGTGACGCGAGCTGCACATTGGCAAGCCCTTCGACGCTTGCCAAGCGTTCTGCGAGGTCGCCATCGAGCGCGAAGCCGCGGCCCAGGCGCAGCGTCGGCTCCAGCACACCGCCGGTTCGCAGCAAAGCAAGCACCTCTCCCGTACCTTCGCCCGCTCTCAACTGCATTTGCAAGTCCACCAGCGCTTCCTCGCTCAGCACCTCCAGCGTCAGCACCATCCGGGCATTGGTGCAGACCTGGTCGAGCGGAGTGCCGCCGCGTACCGTAATACGGGGCGGCTCGTCGGGGTTGGGACTGTCCAGCTCGACCTGGAGCAGCACACAGGTCCCGTCTGCCGCCCATTGCTCGAATTGCGCGACCAGCCCTTCCTCGAAACAGGCGGCACCGAACTGGCCGCTCGGATCTGAGAAGTCGGCGCGGACGAAATCCTTCCCGCGCCGCGTGCGCCCGCGGTTCACCTTCTCGACCATCGCCGCCATCACCGCTGGGCTGCGCCCTCCTGCAGGGGCGCCCGCCGCCATCAGCGACGCATGCGTCCGCGCGCCATTGGCACTGGCGACCTGCCAAAATCGCTGGACCGGGTGGGCGGAGAAATAGAAGCCGAAATTCTCGCGCTCCTTCGCCATCCGTTCGGGCTTGCTCCATTCCCCGGTGGCGCGCAGGCGCAGCTCCTCGGGTTGCTGGTCCTCACCCCCGAACAGCCCTCCCTGCCCGCTCTCGCGTTCACGTTCCGCCGCATCGGCGACCGCCAGCAGCAAATCGGCATTGGCAAAGATTTCAGCCCGGTTGGGGTGGAGGCCATCGAGCGCGCCCGCTGCCGCCAGCGCCTCGAGCGCGCGCGAATTGAGTGCGCCTCTGGGTAGCCGCTCGAACAAATCCTTCAGGCTCTGATACTTTACGCTCGCCTCGCGCTCGGCAACCACCGCTTCCATCGCCTTGGTACCGACATTGCGGATGCCCGCGAGCGCATAGCGGACCGCGTAGCCCTCCTCAGTCTGCTCGACCGAGAACTCCGCCTGCGAAGCATTGATGCAGGGCGGCTCCACCGCGATCCCGCCCTTCCCATTGGGATAGCGCCGCGCATCGTCGACAACGACGCTGAGCTTTTCGGACTGATGCATGTCGAAGCACATCGAAGCGGCGTAGAATTCTTCCGGATAATGCGCCTTGAGCCAGGCGGTCTGGAAAGCGAGCAGCGCATAGGCGGCGGCGTGCGACTTGTTGAACCCGTAGCCGGCGAACTTGTCGATCAAGTCGAACAGTTCGTTGGCCTTGGCTGGATCGATGCCGGACACTTCCCCGCAACCGTCGATGAAGCGCTGGCGCTGCGCGTCCATTTCGGCCTGCACCTTCTTGCCCATCGCGCGGCGCAGCAGATCGGCGTCGCCCAGCGAATAGCCGGCGAGTATCTGCGCCGCCTGCATCACCTGTTCCTGATAGACAAAGATGCCGTAGGTCTCGGCGAGAATGCCCTCGAGCTTGGGGTGCGGGTATTCGATCGGCAACTCGCCCGCCTTGCGCTTGCCGAACAGCGGGATGTTGTCCATCGGCCCTGGGCGATAGAGCGAGACGAGCGCGATGATGTCGCCGAAATTGGTCGGCTTCACCGCCGTCAGTGTGCGCCGCATCCCTTCGGACTCGAGCTGGAACACTCCCACGGTATTGCCCGATTTCATCAGCTCGTAGACGGCCGGATCGTCGAGCGGCAGTTGCGACAGGTCGATCTCGATTTCGCGCAGCTTGAGGAGGTCGACTGCCTTTTTGAGCACCGACAGCGTCTTCAGGCCTAAGAAGTCGAACTTCACCAGCCCGCTGCTCTCGACATGCTTCATGTCGTATTGCGTTACCGGCATGTCCGAGCGCGGGTCGCGATAGAGCGGAACGAGTTGCGCTAGGGGCCGGTCGCCGATCACCACCCCTGCCGCATGGGTGGAGGAATTGCGCGGGAAGCCTTCCAGCTGCATCGCCAGATCGACCAGCCGCCTGACCTCGTTGTCATTGTCGTATTCGCGGCGGAACTCGGCCGAACCGTTGAGTGTGCGCGGCAGCGTCCACGCATCGGTCGGATGGTTGGGCACCATCTTGCAGAGGCGATCGACATGGCCATAGCTCATCTGGAGGATGCGGCCCGTGTCGCGCAGCACCGCGCGCGCCTTCAATTTGCCGAAGGTGATGATCTGCGCGACGTGATCGTGGCCGTATTTCTGCTGGACGTAGCGGATCACCTCGCCGCGCCGGGTTTCGCAGAAATCGATGTCGAAGTCGGGCATCGACACGCGTTCGGGATTGAGGAAGCGCTCGAACAGCAGGCCGAGCTTGAGCGGATCGAGATCGGTGATCGTCAGCGCCCAGGCAACCACTGAGCCCGCGCCCGAACCGCGACCCGGGCCCACGGGAATGTCCTGCTCCTTGGCCCATTTGATGAAATCGGCAACGATCAGGAAATAGCCGGGAAAGCCCATCTGGTTGATGATGCCGACTTCGTAATCGAGTCGCTCGAAATAGGGCCCGCGTTCCTCGGCGGATATGTCTTCATAGACCGCCAGCCGTGCCTCGAGACCCTTGCGCGCGTCCTCGGCGAGCAGCCGGCCCTCGCCCTCCTGATCGCCCGCCAGGCTGGGCAGGATGGGGTCCCGCTCGGGCGGGGCAAAGGCACACCGCTGCGCAACCACCAGCGTGTTGGCGGTCGCTTCGGGCAGGTCGGCAAAGGCTTCGTCCATCATGCTCGCCGATTTGACGAAGCTTTCAGGATTGGAATGCGCGCGCTCCTCTGCGTCGACATGCGTCGATCCGGCAATGCACAGCATGGCGTCATGCGCCTTGTGCATGTGCGGCTCGGCATAATTGGCCGGATTGCTCGCGACCAGCGGCAGGTCACGCGCATAGGCCAGATCGACCAGCGCAGCCTCGGCGGCTTCCTCGACGCCATTCCCGCGCCGCGCCAGCTCGATATAGAGCCGCGCGGGAAACAGCGCTTCGAGCCGGTCGAGC
>JBBSMH010000141.1:0-5770 GCA_038233275.1 Sphingomonadales bacterium
GCCGGCGAGGTGCAGGTCGGGCCCCCGCTCGATGGGGGCGAGCACCGTGTCCGCTTTGCGCTGACGACGGAGGCCGGCCTCAACGACGGGCTGGCCTTCCCCTTCGTGCATCTGGGCCTGCTGGTGGCCGCGGCGGGCGGGGCGAGCGCGGCGCTGCTTGGCGAATGGCTATGGCGGGACCTGGGATACCGGGTGATCGTCGGGGCGCTGGGCGGGGTGGGAACCGGCTGGCTGCTCGGGCAGGTCCTGTTCGACTGGCCACGAGGCAACGCCCTGTCGAAAACACAGAGCGGGGTGATCGCCTTTGCCGGCGTGATCTTCGCTTACGGGCTTACGGAGCTGATCGAAGGGTACGGCTTCATCGCCGCCTTCGTCGCCGGGGTGACCCTGCGGCGCGAGGAGAGCCATGACCACTTTCACAAGCGGTTGCACGACTTTTCCGAATCGCTCGAGCACACGCTGACCGCGCTTTTGCTGGTGGCGCTCGGCGGGGCCCTCCCAGCGTTATGGCCCTGGCTCGACTGGCGGCACGCAATGATCGGCCTCGCCCTGATTTTCATAATCCGCCCACTGACCGGGATGGTGGCGCTTTCCCACACCTCGCTCTCGCGCCGCGAAAAGCTGGTGGTCTCCTTCTACGGAGTGCGCGGAATAGGCTCGATCTATTATCTCGCCTATGCGGGGCACCACATCGAGTTGGTCAACGAAGAAGCGCTGTGGGCGACCGTCGCCTTCACCATCGTTATCAGCACGATCCTGCACGGGTTGACCGCCGGCCTCGCGGTGGAACACGCGACCGGCGAGGCGGAGGGCATCCAGACCGCGGAACCCTAGGCCTTCGGTCAGACGGCCTCGCTCACCTGCGGGGCAGCATCGCGTACGCCCTGGTCGACATGCGCCACGAAGGGCTCGAAATTGTTGACGAAGAGCTGCACGAGCTTGTGCGCCGTGCGGTCGTATTGGTCCTTGTCGTCCCAGGTCTGGCGCGGATCGAGGATCTTGCTGTCCACGCCCGGCACGCTGACCGGAACCTCGAACCCGAAGTTGGGATCCTTGCGAAACTTCGCGTCCTTCAGCGAGCCGTCGAGCGCGGCGTTGAGCAGCGCGCGGGTGGCCTTGATCGGCATGCGGTGGCCGGTACCGTATTTGCCGCCGGTCCAGCCGGTGTTGACCAGCCAGCAGTCGACGTTCCCCTCGGCGATCCGCTTCTTCAGAAGATTGCCGTAAACGCTCGGGTGACGCGGCATGAAAGGCGCACCGAAACAGGTGCTGAAGGTCGCCTCGGGCTCGGTAACGCCGATCTCGGTGCCCGCGACCTTCGCGGTATAGCCCGAAAGGAAATGATACATCGCCTGGTCGGGCGTGAGCCGGGCGATCGGAGGCAGCACGCCGAAGGCATCGGCGGTGAGCATGATCACATTGCTGGGCGGCGGGCCCATGTTCTGGTCCGAAGTGTTCGGAATGGAGCTTAGCGGATAGGCCCCGCGCGTATTCTCGGTGAGGCTGTTATCGTCGAGATCGATCTCGCCGTTCTCATCCATCACCACGTTTTCCAGCACGGTGCCTTCCATCCGCGTGGTGGCGTAGATTTCCGGCTCGGCATCCGGGTCGAGCCGGATCATCTTGGCGTAGCAACCGCCTTCGAAGTTGAAGACCGCGGTGTCCGACCAGCCGTGCTCGTCATCGCCGATCAGCGTGCGGCTGGCATCGGCCGAAAGAGTCGTCTTGCCGGTACCCGACAGGCCGAAGAACACCGCGCTCTTGTCGTCGGGGCCGATATTGGCCGAACAATGCATCGGCATCACGCCTTGCGGGGGGAGCAGGTAGTTGAGCACTCCGAACACGCTCTTCTTCATCTCGCCCGCATATCTGGTGCCGCCGATGAGGATGAGCTTTTCCTTAAGACTGACGGCAATCACCGTCTCGCCGCGGCAGCCGTGACGTTCCGGATCGGCTTGGAAGCTGGGCAGGTCGATGATGGTGTATTCGGGCACGAAGCCTTCGAGCTCCGTCACGGTCGGACGCACAAGCAGGGTGCGGATGAACTGGTTGTGCCAGGCAAGCTCATTGATGACGCGCACCCTGACGCGATATTCGGGCTGCGAGCCTCCGAACAGGTCTGCAACGTAAAGCGTGTCCTTCTTCGCGACAGCTGCGAGGAAATCTTCCTTGAGCGCGGCGAAATTCTCGGGCGTCATCGAGGCGTTGTTGTCCCACCACACGGTGTCCTCGGTCTCGGTGTCGCGGACGATGAACTTGTCCTTCGCGCTGCGCCCGGTGTGCTTCCTGGTCTCGACCACCAGCGGGCCGTGCTTGGCCTTGCGTCCCTCCCCGTTCTCCAGCGCATGCTGCGTCAGTTGAGCCGAATCGAGATTCGCATGGATCTTGGCGGAGGTGGCGATCCCCTGGTCGGCCAGGGAATGGGAAAGCGTGGCAGTCACGGAAAATCTCCTGACGAAAAGCAATAGTTTGTGCGAAAGCGTTTCGCGAAGCGCGGCTATGCCGCAGCATGCTATAGCCCGCGCATAATCGCACCCCGTGGACAGGTCAAATCCGTGAACGCACCGCGCGCAAATCGTTTCCCCCGGTCGCCGCGTTTCGTTGTCTTGCCTTTCGAAAGCCGATAGACCGCATGCCAGGATGGAAAGTCAGGCAGAACAACCCGTGACCGGACCGGAGCCCGCCGACAGCCGGGACAGGGCCGGTGAACGCGGGGAGACCGTGATCGCGCTGGTCGATGACGATCGCAATATTCTCACCACGGTCTCGATCGCCTTGCAGGCGGAAGGTTTTTCCACCCGCGTCTATTCGGACGGAGAAACCGCGCTCAAGGCCTTGCTCGAGAATCCGCCCGATCTCGCGGTGTTCGATATCAAGATGCCGCGCATGGACGGGATGGAGTTGCTGCGCCGCCTGCGCGAGAACAGCGCGCTGCCGGTGATCTTCCTGACCAGCAAAGACGACGAGCAGAACGAGGAAGCAGGGCTGGAGATGGGCGCGGACGATTACATCGCCAAGCCCTTCAGCCTGCGCCTGCTGCTGGCGCGTATCCGGGCGATCCTGCGACGCGGAGATGGGCTTGTTCCCGGTTCGCCGGACGAGAGCGAACGCCCGCCCGAAATTATCCAGCGCGGCCGGTTGCGGATGGATCCGGCGCGCCATCACGTGACCTGGGATGGCAATCCGGTCACGCTGACGGTGACAGAATTCCTCATTCTAGAGGCGCTGGCCGCCAGGCCGGGGGTGATCAAGAGCCGCAACCAGTTGATGGACGCCGCCTATCCGGACGATGTCTTCGTGGACGATCGCACGGTCGACAGCCACATCAAGCGGATGCGCCGCAAGTTCCGTGTCGGGGACCGCGAATTCAGCGCCATCGATACGCTTTATGGGGCAGGCTACAGCTTCAACGATGGCTGAAGCCGCGCCGCGTGAGCGGCGGAGCGTCCTGAGGGGCGATCCGCGCGTCGATACGCTCCGCTGGTCGCGGCGGCTCTCGCTCACCAGCCGCATCCTGTTCGTCAACATCCTGCCGCTGGTGTTGCTCGGCGGCGGGGTGATCTATCTCGATTCCTATCGCAAGCAATTGCTCGACGAACGCTTCAAGCTCGCGCTGGTCGAAGCGCAGATCACCGCCGAGGCGTTGGCCGGGGCGACCACCCAGCGGCAGGAAGCATTGTTGATTCAGATCGGCAAGGAGCAGCGGCTGCGAATACGCGTGTACGACGCAGAAGGGCAGCTTCAAACCGATAGCTGGGACCTTGCGCCCCCGACCTTCTCCATTGGCGGCACTGCCGCACAGCGGGAGGATTTTGCGCTCACGCTCGATCGCTGGTTCGATCGCGTCGTGGGCGCGCCGTCCATTCCCGATTATATAGAGCCCGAGAGCGACAATGCCGAAGCCTGGCCCGAACTTACCCGCGCTCGCGAGGAGAGCCTGACGCAGATTGTGCTGCGCGATGCGAGAGACGGCACGCATGTCATAACCGCCGCGGCGCCGGTCGGGCTCGACGGCCAATCATTGCTCATCACACGCAATCCGGTCGACATCACCCAGAGCGTGCGGGAGGCGCGCACGACGGTGGCGCTGGTGGTTTTGGCGGCACTAGCCGTCTCGACGCTGCTTGCCCTGTTTCTGGCGCAGACCATAGTGCGTCCCTTGCGCCAGCTGGTTCAGGCCGCGGTGCGGGTGCGCCAAGGGCGTGACCGCCAAGTGGAGGTGCCGCGCCTGCCCGAGCGGCGCGACGAAATCGGCATGCTCGCGCGCTCGATTTCCGACATGACCGCAGCGCTGCGGATGCGGATCGACGCGGTCGAGACCTTTGCCGCCGATGTCGCGCATGAGATCAAGAACCCGCTCGCAAGCCTGCGTAGCGCCACCGAATCGCTCGGCAAGGTCGAGGATGTCGAACTGCGCCTGCAGCTGCTCGACATCGCCACGCACGACGTGCGCCGCATCGACCGTCTGGTCACCGAGATTTCCGACGCCAGCCGGATCGACGCGGAACTGTCGCGCACAACTTTCGAGCCGGTCGATCTGGGCGCGCTGGTAAACAACATCATCCGATCGCGGGAAAGCCGCGGGGAGAACGGCGAACGTATCATCCGCTTTGCTCTTCCGGCCGTTCCCATGCGCGTGATGGGCGAACCTTCGCGCCTCGAGCGGGTGATTACAAATTTGCTCGACAATGCCGTGTCCTTCTCTCCGCCCGGCGGCGCGATCGAGATCGGCTTCGCGAGAAGCGAGGGGTGGATTACCCTGAGCATCAGCGACAGCGGACCGGGCATCCCGGAGGAGCAACGCGAGAAGGTCTTCCAGCGCTTCCACTCCGAACGCCCCGACGCGGAAGATTTCGGCCACCATTCGGGGCTGGGCCTCGCCATAGCCCGCACCATCGCCGAGGCCCATGATGGAACACTGGCCGCGACCTCGCGCCCCGACGGAGAGCCCGGCGCCTGCCTGGTGCTGGGCCTGCCGGCGATGCCCGCCAAGCCATGAGCGGTCACCTCCTCGCCAATGTCACCTGCGTGGCGGTCGGTGGGCGCGCGATTATGATCGAAGGGCCTCCGGGAAGCGGCAAATCGAGCCTCGCCCTGGCACTCCTCGATCGCGGCGCGGCGCTGGTGGGCGACGATGGTATCGAGCTGGAGCAGAGCGAGGGCCTGCTGATGGCCGCCCCTCCTCCGACGATCGCCGGCAAGCTGGAGGTGCGCGGTGTCGGTATCGTCGAACGCCCAAGCCAGCACGCTCCGGTGGCCTTGATCCTCTCGCTCGACGCACAGGCTCCGCGTACGCCCGAACTCGCGATACGCGAAGTGCTCGGAATCGCCATACCCGCGCTTGCCTTCAGGCCGGGGGATGCAAACCAGGCGATCCGCGCCGAACTAGCACTCGAACAATTTGGACTGGAGGTTCCGGGCTGATGAAATTCTCGCGGGCTCGAACCCTTCTTGGATTGCCGGAGCCTGGTGTGTTTCGCTTCACATTCGGCCATTCCATGACAGAATCGACCAATGGACGATGATTCTCCCCTGCCACGCGCGCAACGCATCCTCCTCGTCACGGGTCTTTCCGGAGCGGGGAAGAGCACCGCGCTCCAGGTGCTCGAGGACCTCGGTTGGGAAGCGATCGACAATTTCCCCGTGCGCCTGCTCAAACGGCTGCTCTCGAAAGATGAATGCCAGGTCGCCCCGCTGGCAATCGGGGTCGATTCGCGCACTCGCGGCTTCATCCCCAGCGAGCTGGTGCGGACAATCGCAAAGCTCGACC
>JBBSMH010000142.1:0-5760 GCA_038233275.1 Sphingomonadales bacterium
CAGCCCGAACGTGAAAGCCAGAATAGCGGCTAAAGCCCCTTGCTGCCTTGGCGCTGAGTCACACATCGTCCGCCGAGATCATCTCCGCGCGGTCGAGTTCGCCGGTCATGCTCGCCACCGTCACCGCAACCGCGGCGTCGCCGCTGACATTGGTGGTGGTGCGTATCATGTCCATGATCCGGTCGACGCCGGCGACGAAGGCGATCGTCTCCAGCGGCACGCCCACTGCGCCGAAGACCAGCGCCATCATGATGAGGCCCGCGCCCGGAATGCCCGCCGCGCCGATCGCGCCCAGCGTAGCGGTCAGCGCGATCATGCCGTAATCGACCCATGAGAGGTCCACGCCGAAGATCTGCGCGCCGAACAGCGTGGCGAGGCCGAGATACATCGCCGTGCCGTTCATGTTGATCGTGGCCCCCAGCGCGATCACGAAGCTCGCCACCGAATTGCTGACGCCGAGATTGCGGCGCGCGCAGCGCAGGGTGACGGGCAGCGTGGCGTTGGAACTGGCGGTGGAATAGCTGACCGCGATCGCATCGACGATACCGCGAAAGAAATCGACTACCGGCAGCCTGGCGAGGAATTTGATCATCGCCGAATACATCACGATGATGATGATGAGGCAGCCGAGGTAATTGAGCGCCACCAGCGCGCCGAGCGCCTGCAGCGCGGAAAAACCCAGCGTGCCCGCCACCCAGGCCATCAGCGCGAAGACGCCGAAGGGGGTGAGTTCCATCACCACCATCGTCACCTTCTGCATCACCACCGATCCGGCATCGAAGATGCGGCCCAGCGGATCGGCTTCCTTGCCGGCCATCAATATTCCCACACCGATCAGCAGCGCGAAGACGATCAGCGGCAGCACGTTGACGTCCGCCATCACCTGTACGGGGCTGGAAGGGACGACGCCCAGCACCATCTCGCGCCAGGTCGTCTCGTTCGGTTCGGGCACCGCGCCCATGTCGATGCTGCCCCGGTCCACCAGCAGGCCGGGTTGCACCAGCGTGCCGAGCAGCAGCCCGAGCCACACCGCGACCTGCCCCGTAACTACGAACAGCAGCAGCGCCCTTCCCCCGACGCTGCCGAGTTTCCTGAGGTCGCCGATCGCCGCGACGCCCGATACCAGGCTGAAGAAGATCAGCGGCACGACCAGCATCTTGATGAAGGCGATGAAGATGTCGCCAACGATCTTGATGCTTTCCGCGCCTGGGCCCCAGATCAGGCCGACGATGACGCCGAGGATCAGCGCGCCGATGACGCGCTGCCACAGCGGAATGGCGAACCAGGCTTTCATCGTCTTCTTCCCCTCAGCCCGTCAGCGCCGCCGTGGCGATGAGCGTATAGATGCGGCTTAGCGTATCAAGGTCGGCAATTGCCACTGCCTCGTCGGTCTTGTGCATGGTCGCGCTGACCAGGCCGAATTCTATCACCGGACAAAGGTGGCGCAGGAAACGCGCATCGGAGGTTCCGCCGGTGGTGGATGGGTTGGGGTCTATGCCCGTTTCCGCCTTCACCGCCTGAGCGATGATGGTCGAGAATTCGCCCGGCGGGGTCAGGAACGGCTCGCCGGAGACGATCGGCAGCGCTGTGCCGCCGTGCGTTTCCGCGATCGCGGCAATTTTCTCCGAGAGCGACTGGCCGCAGTGCAGATCGTTGAAGCGGATCGAGAGGCGCGCCTTCGCCCTGCCCGGTATGACATTATGCGCCCCGTTGGGCACGTCGATTTCGGTGATCTCGAGATTGCTCGGCTGGAACCAGTCGGTGCCTTGGTCGAGCACAAGTGCGTCCAGTTCGGCGAGGATCGCCACCAGTTTCGGGATCGGATTGTCGGCGAGATGCGGATAGGCGACGTGTCCCTGGCTCCCCTCGACCTCGAGCCAGATATTGACCGAGCCGCGTCGGCCGATCTTCATCATATCCCCCAGGCGGTCAACGCTGGTGGGCTCGCCAACCAGGCACAGGTCGGGTTGATGGCCCTGTTCGCGCATGAAATCGATCAATGCGCGGGTGCCGTGGAGCGCGGGGCCCTCCTCGTCCCCGGTGATGATGAAGCTGATCGTCCCGGCCTCGGCGGGAACGTGCTTTACCGCCTCGACCATGGAGCCGATCGCGCCCTTCATGTCCACCGCTCCGCGCCCGTAGAGCAGATCGCCCCTGATCTCGGGCTCGAACGCCTCGCTGCTCCACCCGCTGCCCGGCGGCACCACGTCCAGATGGCCGGCGAAAGCGAAATGCCGGGATCGCTCGGGTCCCCGCCGAATGGCGAAGAGGTTCTCGACCGGCTCCTCGTCGGTCCCCTCTGCCCCCTCGCCGCGCGTGAAGCGGGTCACTTCGAAGCCAAGCGGAGCCAGCATTGCCTCCAGCTCGTCGAACACCAAGCCACGTGCTGGAGTCACGCTGGGCGCAGCGATCAATCTGCTTGCAAAATCGAGCGCATCGCTCACGGCGCGGTCTCTGCCTGCGGCAACGGCCCCGGTGCGAAAGCTTCGTCGAGGTATTCCGCGATCCGCAAACCCGCCTGCAACACGCGCCGGCGTGCTACCGGCACCGCCCGCTCGATTGCTTCCTGCGAAAGCATGGTCTCGCCTGGCAGTTCGCCCACGCAGGGATCGCAGCCGAAGGCTTGCGGGTAGACGAACGTGCGCGACAGTTCCCAGCTCTCCTGCCCCCAATCGGCGGCGCTGCCACCTGCCAGTTCCGCGCGTTCCTCAGCGGAATAGCGGCGCGCAACGGGAGGATTGCCGGAGATGGCGCGTTCTGCGAGCGGGCCGTCCCATATCCAGTGCAGGTTGAGCCCCGGCACGATGCCGTAATCGGCCTCGCGGTCGTTCCCCCCGCGATCGTCGTGATCGCCCGAATGCAGCGGCATGTGGATGTCGCCCGCGAAATGGACAAGGAACGCCAGTGCCTCCAGCCGGACGTTCGGCGGCAGGCTTTCGTCGGCCAGAATGCGCTGGTTGCGCTCGATCTGGGCGCTGACGCAATTGCCGCCGCCACAGTTCTTGCGCGCACTATATTCCTCGGTGATCGGCTCGGTCTGGTAATGCCAGGCGAAGGTATAGCCCCAGCGCCAGCCTTCACCGCGCAGGCAATCGGGCCAGACCGACGCGTCCTGCAGACTGGCGAGGGGGCAGTCGCGCGTGCCGATCCGGTCCTCATATGCCAGCAGCCGGTCGATCGCGCGGCGCGTTTCGGGCCGGACATTGGCCTCGGCGATGTCCGCGGTCACGGTATGCGCGTAAAAGCCCCAGGCGCGCGCGACCTGGGGCGACACCGCAAGAGCAACCGCCAGCACCAGCGCCGCCAGCGCGGGAATCAGGCTTGCGGCGCGGCTTCGTATTGCTCGATGACCCATTCTTCATTTTCCGATGCGGTGATCCAGGCCTGCATCCATTCGTGCTCCCACACCGCCTGCATGTAGGCGGTGGCGAAGCCGGGGACGCCGATGCCGTAGCTGATGAAGCGGCTTATCACGGGGGCGTAGAATAGGTCGGCCGCGCCGAAGCTGCCGAACAAAAACGGTCCGCCCGCGCCGAAGCGCGCCCGCGCCTCCGCCCACAGGCCCAGAATGCGCACGATGTCGCCCTTGGTCGCCTCGTTCAACTCGACGTCGTCGAACCTCTTGCGGATATTCATCGGGCAATTGCTGCGCAAGGCGGCGTAGGAGCTGTGCATTTCGCAAACCATGGCGCGGGCCATGCCGCGCGCGGTCTCGTTTTTGGGCCAGAAGCGCTCGCGACCGACCTTGTCGGCGAGATATTCGAGGATGGCGAGGCTGTCCCACACCACCGTCTCCTCGTCCCACAATATCGGCACCTTGCCGTGCGAGGCCTGGAAGCCGCTGTCGTCCTGCTTGTGGTTCTCCCACGTCTCGCCAAACATGGGCACGGTGATTTCCTCGAACGAGAGGCCCGATTGCTTGGCCGCGAGCCAGGCGCGCAGGCTCCAGCTCGAATAATTCTTGTTGCCGACGATCAGCTTCATGCGCGCCCCCGATTGGTTCGCGCCGGGAGGTAGAGGCTCGCATAGCGGCTGTCGAGGCCGAACGCGGTGGCTATGCGATGCGCGGCGTTCGGGGTAGGCGGGCGTCATGAGCCTGCGCCCCTTCCACCTCGCCTTTCCCGTTCACGATCTTGCCGCCGCGCGGCGTTTCTACGGCGAACTGCTCGGTTGCCGCGAGGGGCGCAGCAGCGAGGAGTGGGTGGATTTCGACTTCCACGGTCACCAGATCGTCGCGCACCTCGCACCCGCAGCGAGCGCGGATTCGGCCATGAACCGTGTGGATGGCCATGGCGTTCCGGTCCCGCATTTCGGGCTGGTATTGGAGATGAAAGACTGGCGCACGCTGGCGGACAGGCTGGAGGCCGCGGGCACTCAATTCGACATCCCGCCCACCATCCGCTTCAAGGGCCGGCCCGGCGAACAGGCGACGATGTTCTTCCGCGATCCCAGCGGCAATGCCATCGAGATGAAGGCCTTCGCGGACGACGCGATGCTTTTTGCGCTTTAGGCCGGATTAGGCTGATAATCGCTAGAAGCGGAATTTCCGCTAACGACCCCAACAGAGGACATTCTGGACTCTGCCGTCGCAGCAGCGCAGGTTGCTCGAAGCAAGGGGAAGATCGATGCGATCCATTCTATGTGCTGTGGCTTTGCTGTGTCCCGCAGCGGGCAACGCCCAGCGAGCCGGCGAGCCGATCATCGACATGCACCTGCATGCTTACGCGGTCGGTTTCGCTGGCGGCGCGCCCGCTTGTACCGGAGACCAAAGGCCGCTTCAGCCGACAATGGATCCGCTCAGCCAGTTCAACCTGGCAGAATTGGGCGAATGCCCGAATGCGGTGATGTCACCTGTTTCGGACGCCGATAATTTGGCTCAGACGCTCGCCGCCTTAAAGCGACTGAACGTTCGGCGGGCGGTCACCGGCGACGCCCTTCCGAACGTGGCGAACTGGCACGCCGCCGCGCCAACGGTGATCATCCCCGCGCTCAACTTCGCTCCACGCGATCCTGTCTCGGTGGAGGAGTTTCGAAGACTTCACAAAACAGGGGTCTTTTCAGTATTCGCGGAGGTGACCACGCAATACCGAGGCGTCCGTGCCGACGACCCGCGCTGGGAACCGTATTTCGCGCTGGCTGAAGAACTCGACATCCCGGTCGGCATCCATTTCGGGGAGGGCCCGCCTGCCGCAGCTCGCTTCCCGGGATACGGCACCTATCGCGCCAGCCTCACGAGTCCTTTCCAGCTGGAGAAGGTGCTCCACAAACATCCGAAGCTTCGCATCTATGTGATGCACTATGGCTCGCCCCTCGTGGACGAGATGATCGCGATGATGTTCACCCATCCCAACCTCTACGTGGACATCGCCGGCAACAACTGGCTGAGCCCCCCAACCCAATTCCACGATCATTTGAAGCGAATGGTCGACGCCGGTTTTGAAAAACGGATCATGTTCGGCTCGGATCAGATGATCTGGCCAGGCGTCATCGAGAAGGCTGTCGCGACAATCGACACCGCGACCTATCTGACGAAGCAGCAAAAGCGGGACATCTTCTACAATAACGCAGCGCGGTTTCTGCGCCTGACCAAGGATCAGATTAAAGCGGATCACGCACGATAGGCAAACGTCCGCTTTCCACCCTATTCTGTTGAAAAAGTCGTCGCGTCCGCTCCCGCTATGAATTTTCGGCAGCAATGATGCAAACGAGCGGGCCTCCGTGAATCATTGCTGCGCGAGACCCCGCCTCGTGATTCACATA
>JBBSMH010000143.1:0-5680 GCA_038233275.1 Sphingomonadales bacterium
ATCACGGTGCCGATATCGCGCCCGTCGAGCACCGCGCCACCATCCTGCGTGGCGAAAGCGCGCTGGCGATTGTACAGAGCGCGGCGCACGCTCTGGTGAACCGAGACGCGACTGGCGAGACCGCCGGCTTCTTCGTCGCGCAACGCCGTGTCGTCTAGCAGGGTGTCGGGAAAGCTGGCTGCCGCCATCGCATCGCCTGCATTGTCCGGATCGCCGCCGTCGAGAAACACCTGCCGCCCGACTGCACGATAGAGCAGGCCAGTATCGAGATGCGGAAGACCGAAGTGTTCGGCAAGCGCCTTGGCAATGGTGCCTTTGCCACTGGCGGTGGGACCGTCGACAGCGATGATCAACGAGCGTCCTTGCGTGCAAGCCAGCCACGCAGCAGGCCTTCGGTTTCGACGGGGCGCTCCGTAAACGAAGAATGCGATCCGCCGGGCACCACGGCCAGTTCGGCGCCGGGAGTCAGGCGCACGTAATCGCGCACCGTCTCGAGCCGCGCTTCGTCGTACTGCCCGACCATGAAGAGCGTGCGGCCTCCGTCGAGGTGCGCCAGCTTCGGCGTCGCGTCATAGCGGACCAGCGAACCACGGGCCGAGAATTCGCTGGGACCCCACATGGCGTTGTACACTGTTTGATTGAAGCCCTTGCCCTCGGACCGCTCAATATAGGCGACGGCTTCGGGCGAGGCGGGTGGAGCATCGGGTCTGCCATTGTACGCCGCGTAGAACGCATCGCTGGCCGCCTTGCAGATCGCCGCTGGCGAGGGTGGCCTGCCGTTCTCGCAGGCGATGATGTCGCGCTGCACCTCCTGCGGCAGATCGCGGATCAGCAGGTTGGTCCCGAGGATCCAATGGGCCGTGGAGATGTAGGTCCCGGCCAGGACTGTCGAGGTTACATGATCGGGATGTGCGGCAGCGTATTCGAGCGCGATTGCAGCGCCCCAGCTGTGGCCGACGACGTGCCAGCGCTCGACCCCCAGTGCCCGGCGGATCGCTTCAAGCTCGTCAACGAACCGTTCGACGCGCCAGTTGGCGGGGTTCATCGTATGGTCGGACATGCCGGTGTCGAGCTGATCGTACAGGATGACCGCACGCTGGTCGGCGAGCGCCAGCATTCGGCCATACTTGCCGTGCGTACCTCCGGGGCCACCGTTGATGAAAACGACCGGCGCAGCCTTCGCATCGAGGTCGCCGTTTACACTGACCCAAACGCGGCCGCCTTCCACCGGCACCATCAGCTCGCGATCGGGCGCGGACCACGCGAGCGTATGTCCGGTTTCGTCTGCACTGGCCGGCACGGCGATCAGCGCCATGAGGACCGACAGCAATATTGCGAGCTTCTTCATCGTCCGGTTCCGCGTGTGCGTCGCGATTGCCATGCCTTACCCAGACCCCATAATGCAATAGCTGCCCAGAAGCCCTCGAGCACCAGGCTGGGCAGATTGGTATGGACCAGCAGGGAGACGGTTAGCAACGCCGCGCCCACCAGATTGGTGCCGTGGAGAATGAACGCGTTCGGCTCGTCCTTCCAGGTCAGATAGGCGTAGGCGGCGATGATGCAGGCCATGCCGACAAAGCCGACCAGCGTGGCGAAGTCGAGATGGCCCGCGGTCACTTTGCAGCCTCCGAAAGCAGGTCGAGAAATCCGGGGAAGCTCGTGGTCATGGGCGCGGCGCTGTCGATGCCGATGCCGTCGCGGCTGACCAGCCCCGCCACCGCCATGCTCATCGCTATGCGGTGGTCGAGATGGGTGGCGACCTCCGCGCCTTTGGGTGTGCCCGGCAAGGGCTCGCCGGCGGTGCCGTGGACAATGAGGCCGTCGCCGGTTTCCTTTACGTGTGCACCTGCAAGGGTCAGCGCTGAAGCCATTGCAGCGATTCGGTCGCTTTCCTTGACCCGCAGTTCGCCGAGGCCGCGCGTTCTGGTCGTCCCCTCGGCCAGCGCGGCGGCCACAAAGAGCACCGGGAACTCGTCAATCATGCTCGGAGCCAAGGCGGGATCGATTTCGATGCCGGTGAGCGGAGCGTGGCGCACGCGAATATCGGCCACCGGCTCGCCGCCGAGCTCGCGCTCGTCGAGCCGCTCGATCGCCGCGCCCATCCGGTCGAGCACATGGTAGATTCCCGCGCGCGTCGGGTTGAGGCCGACGTTTTCGATTACCAGATCGCTGCCCGGCACGATGCTCGCCGCCACCGCGAAAAAGGCGGCGGAGGAGGGATCGCCGGGAACGACGAGATCGCATGGCGACAGGTCGGCGGGGCCGGTGATCGCTATATGCCGCTCCCCCGCGATCTCCCCGATCTCGACATCCACCCCAAAGCCGCGCAGCATACGCTCGGTATGATCGCGTGTGGGCGCCGGCTCGATCACCGTCGTGGTCCCCGGCGTGTTGAGTGCGGCGAGAAGGATGGCGCTTTTGACCTGCGCGCTGGCAACGGGGAGGCGGTAGGTAATCGGGACCGCGGACTGCATCCCTTCCATCGCCAGAGGTAGCGTGCCGCCGGGTGCGGGGCTGAAACTGACGCCCATTTGCGAAAGCGGCTCGATCACCCGGTCCATCGGCCGCGCCGAGAGACTGGGATCGCCTGTAAAGATCGCGGAAATGCCATGACTGGCGAAAAGACCCATAAGCAGCCGCGCGCTGGTGCCCGAATTGCCCATCCCCAGCGCCGCTCTCGGCTGGAGCAGCGTGCCCACGCCAACCCCGTCCACTACCCAATCCGCGCCCTCGCGCTCGATCTGCGCGCCGACCTCTCGCAGGGCGGCCGCGGTGGCGAGCACATCATCGCTTTCCAGCAGGCCGCTTATCCGGCTGCGCCCTACCGCCAGCGCACCCAGTATCAGCGCGCGGTGGCTGATCGACTTGTCGCCCGGCACGCGGATGCGGCCGGTGAGCGGTCCCGATCGGGTGAGGCGGAGTGCGGTCAAGGTGATCCTGAAGGGGGAAGGAGCGGTGTGCGGCAAAGCGCTTTGACAGTGCCGGTACACTCTGGCAAGGCGCGCCCGCTTGTGATTCCGGACCTTGAACGCAGACGGTCCGGCACCCATCAAGATAGAACAGGAATTCGCGCGCCCGACCGGGCGCGACACAGCCAAGGATTACACATGGTCAAACCGGAATGGGGCACCAAGCGGACCTGCCCGAAATGCGGCACCCGCTTCTACGACCTGACGAAGGACGAACCCGTCACCTGCATCGAGTGCGGCGAGGAATGGTCTCCCGAACCGGTGCTTAAGCCCAAGCAGCCGATCCCCTTCGAGGACGCCGAGAAGAAGAAGAAAGAGGCCGAGTCCGACAGCGACCTTGCCGACGACGATCTCGAGGACATCGACGAGGACGACGATTCGCCCGACAATGAAGTCGATCTGGGCGGCGACGATGACCTTGGCGTCTCGAAAGGCAAGGGCGACGACGACGGCAGTGACGATAGCTAAAGAAGCTTGATTTCGCCCGGCACCGCCCATATAGGGCGGGCCGCCCGGCTCCCAGGCCGGGGTGAACAGAATGGTACGGGGCCTTAGCTCAGCTGGGAGAGCGCTACAATGGCATTGTAGAGGTCAGCGGTTCGATCCCGCTAGGCTCCACCATTCGTAAGCAAAAGTCGAATTTCGGTTTTTTGAAATTCGCAACGCTGGCCGACGAGGTTTCGTCCGCCGGCGTTTTTCGCGTTTTTCGCGTTTATCGGTTCCGGCGGGGCCGAGAGAGGTTGAGTAGGCGATGTTCGACAATCTGTCCGATCGGCTCGGCAATGTATTCGATCGCTTGAAGGGGCGGGGCGCGCTGTCCGAGCAGGACGTGCGCGACGCCATGCGCGAGATCCGCGTGGCGCTGCTGGAAGCCGACGTCGCGCTGCCCGTGGTGCGCCGCTTTATCGATGCGGTGACCGAGAAGTCGATCGGCCAGGATGTCCTGAAGTCGGTGACCCCGGGCCAGCAGGTGGTCAAGATCGTTGATGACGAACTGGTCGCCATGCTCGGCGGGGAGGGCGCGGCCAGCGACGAGCGGGAGCTCGACCTCAATGCCAGGCCGCCGGTGGTGATCATGATGGTCGGCCTGCAGGGCTCGGGCAAGACCACCTCGACTGCGAAGATTGCCAAGTTCCTCAAGGAAAAGCGCGGCAAGAAATCGCTGATGGCCTCGCTCGACGTCAACCGTCCCGCGGCGCAGGAACAGCTCGCGGTGCTCGGAACACAGGTCGATGTCGCCACGCTGCCGATCGTCGAGGGGCAGCAGCCGGTCGAGATCGCCCGGCGGGCCCTGGAAAGCGCGAAGCTGCAGGCCGCCGACGTGCTGCTGCTCGATACCGCGGGCCGGCTGCACGTCGACGAAGCGCTGATGGCCGAGATGAAGGCGGTGGCGAGCGTCTCCGCACCGACCGAGGTGCTGCTCGTGGTCGACAGTCTGACCGGCCAGGATGCGGTCAACGTCGCCAAGAGCTTTACCGACGAGGTCCCGCTGACCGGCGTGGTGCTGACCCGGATGGACGGTGACGCGCGCGGCGGCGCGGCGCTCTCCATGCGCTATGTCACCGGCAAACCGATCAAATTCGCGGGGACGGGAGAGAAGCTCGACGCGCTCGAGGCCTTCGATCCCAAGCGCGTCGCGGGCCGCATCCTGGGCATGGGCGATGTCGTCAGCCTGGTCGAAAGAGCCGCCGAGACGATCAAGGAGGAAGAGGCCGAAGCCATGGCCAAGCGCATGGCCAAGGGCGTCTTCGACCTCAACGATCTGCGCACGCAATTGCGCCAGATGCAAAACATGGGCGGGCTCGGCATGCTCGCCGGAATGCTCCCGGGCATGAAGAAGGCCAAGCAGGCGATGAGCGCGGCCAATATGGACGACAAGGTGCTGGTCCATATGGAGGCAATCATCGGCTCCATGACCGCCAAGGAACGCGCTCGTCCCGAACTGATGAACGCCAGGCGCAAGAAGCGCGTGGCGGCGGGCAGCGGCACGCAGGTGCAGGACGTCAACAAGCTGCTCAAGATGCACCAGGAAATGGGCCGCGCCATGAAGCAGATAAAGAAGATGGGCGGGCTCAAGGGTCTCGGCGCGCTGTTCGGTGGCGGCGGCGGAATGGGCGGCGCCGGCGGAATGGGCGGAATGCCAGGCCTCGGCGGACCGGGCGCCAGCAACGGCCCGGGCGTTGATCCCAATACGCTTCCTCCCGATTTGCGTAACCTGCTAAACAAGAAATAATTTCATAGGCTTAATTCGGAAAGGTAACTTACAATGGCAATTTCTCTCAGACTTTCGCGGGCCGGCGCCAAGAAGCGTCCCTATTACCGCATCGTGGCGGCCGACAGCCGCCGGGCTCGCGATGGCCGTTATCTCGAGCAGATCGGGACCTACAACCCGCTTCTGGCCAATGACGATCCCGCGCGCGTGAAGCTCGACGAGGACCGTGCGCGCCATTGGCTGGGCGTCGGCGCGCAGCCGAGCGACCGGGTGCTGCGCTTCCTCGATAGCGCGGGCATCGTGGAGCGCGCCCCGCGCAACAATCCGCAGAAGGCGGAGCCGGGCGAAAAGGCCAAGGAGCGCGCCGAAGAAAAGGCCGCCAAGGTTGCCGAGGCCGAGGAAGCCGCCAAGGCAGCGAGCGAAACCCCGGCTGAGGAGCCCCCGGCTGAGGAAACCCCGGCTGAGGAACCCCCGGCTGAGGAAACCCCGGCTGAGAAAA
>JBBSMH010000144.1:0-5672 GCA_038233275.1 Sphingomonadales bacterium
AACGCCGAGGAAATCGAGCGCTGGGTCTTCGAAGCAGACCACGAGGATGTCCGATGAGATTTGCAAGGATCGCCTGGCTTCCCGCACTTTTGCTGCTCGCGGCCTGCTCGCCGCAGCCGGCGGCCGAGGCTTCGTCGGCTGCCGAAACCGCTCCCGCGGCGCATCCGGTCTCAGGGCTGGAGGTGATCCCGCTCACCGTGACCAGCGGCGCCAGGGACCACCGTTTTCGCGTCGAACTCGCCGATACCGACGAAGCGCAGCGGCGCGGCCTGATGTTTCGCACCGAGCTCGGCGACAATGAGGGGATGCTGTTTCCCTCCGACCCGCCCGAGGTGCGCAGCTTCTGGATGAAGAACACGCCGCTCCCGCTCGACATCATCTTCATCGGCGCCGACGGGCGCATTCTCAACATCCATGCGAACACCACGCCCTATTCGACGCAGTCCTATGCTTCGGAAGGGCTTGCCTCGGGCGTGCTGGAACTGCGCGGCGGGCGCGCGACCGAATTGGGCATCGAGCCGGGCGACAAGGTGGAGTGGCGGAAGTGATTCGCGCGCTTGGCCTCGTCCGCCCAATCCGCTAACCGCGCAGCCCATGAGCTTCCTCGGCAAACTGTTCACCTGGTGGGATGGCGCGACCATCGGCACGCTTTTGCACACCTCGCGCTATGGCGAGCATGTGGGCACCGATGCGCAGGGCAACCGATATTACCGCTCGAAAGCCAAGGAGGGCCAGAGGGAGCGTCGCTGGGTGATCTACGAAGGCCCCAATGACGCCAGCCGGGTGCCGGGCGAATGGCACGGCTGGCTGCACGGGTCGGGCGAGGATGTCCCCGAGAGTTTTCTTCCCCCACCACGTGTCTGGGAAACGGACTATACGCCTAACGCCACCGGCACCGCGGAAGCCTATCGCCCCGCAGGCGCGCTCGAGCGCGGGGCGCGGCGTGCGCGCGCCACGGGCGATTACGAAGCCTGGTCCCCGGACGCCTGACCGCGATGCGTCGTGCGGTCGCCCTGTTCTGTGTGATCCTCTCGCTCGCGGCCTGCGAGGAGGATCCGGTCGAACAGCCAATCGCCCGGACCGAAATTCCCGAGGAACTGCAGCAATCCGCGCCCCCGCCTGCCAATCCGGCCGGGACTGCGGAAATCGGTACGCCGCTGGAAGAGCGGGTGGCGACGCTGGGCCTGCTAAACAAGCGCAACAATATCTCGCAGGACATCGAGCTCTCCCCTGGCGAATCCCGCCGCGTTGGGGATGTCATCGTCCGCTTGCAGAGCTGCGAGCGCACCGCGCCATGGGAACTGCCGCAGGAAACCGGGGCCTTCGTCCAACTACTGGTCGCAGAGCCGGCGGGCGGAGAGGAATTCCGCCGGGTCTTTTCCGGCTGGCTGTTCAAGAATTCGCCGGGCCTGAATGTGGTTGAGCACCCGATCTACGACGTTTGGGTCAAGGACTGTGTGATGGATTTTCCCGGCGAGGACGCCTGAGCGAAAACGCCCCAGCTTTCTTCCAGCGACATGTCCGCTTCGCCACCCGCGTCGGCAACCATTTCCAGATATTGTGCTTGCGGGAACGCCACCGCGCCCATCGACGCAAGGTGATCGGTCATGAACTGGCAGTCGAGCACCCGGAAGCCGGCCTGGCGCATCGTAGCGACCAGCCAGGCGAGGGCGACCTTGCTCGCGTCGGTCGCGTGGCTGAACATGCTTTCCCCGCAGAAGACGCGGTCGAAACCCACCCCATAGAGTCCGCCTGCCAGCTCCCCGCCGGTCCAGCATTCGAAGGAATGGGCGTGGCCCTGCCGGTGCAGCGCGAGGTAGCTGGCCTCGATACGCTCGCTGATCCAGCTTTCGGCATGCACCTCGCGCGGCTGGGCGCAGGAGGATATGACCCGGGCGAAGGCATGGTTGCAGGTGACCCGAAAGCGGTCCCGCCGGATCGTTCGGGCCAGGCTTTTCGACAGGTGCAGGCGGTCGAGCGGAATGATCGCGCGCTCGCGTGGCTCGACCCAGTAGATCTCGGCATCGGTGCGATGATCGGCCATCGGGAAGATGCCGTTGCGATAGGCGAGCAGCAGCAGATCGCTGGAAATCGGTCCCGATTGATTCGCCGGAGCGTGCATATGCAGCGGGGTATCACGTTCGCGCGGCGGAAACGACATTCGCTTGCCTTGCCACGTCCTCATGATTAGGGAGCGGCCCCGCACCTGCAGGGGTGTAGCTCAGCTGGTAGAGCATCGGTCTCCAAAACCGAGGGCCACGGGTTCGAATCCTGTCACCCCTGCCATTTTCCCCCGCCTGTTTCGGACACGTTGCGTACGCACGTGACGCGCTACGCCGGTGCGATGCGCACGCCCGCTTTCTGGCTGGCATCAGCCCCCTAATTGTTGCCGTTGCCCCACTGTTTCGTGTCTTCCAGCCGAAGCGCGGGGAACCCGATCTACAGGCGGTGGGTTATAGTCCCCGGGACGGAGGTTGAGCTTTTTGGAGTATCCCATGACGAGCCTTTCCTTCCGCAGCAGCCGCCCGGACCGCTGGGTCCAGCCAAAGGGTGTCGACGATGCGAGCCTGCGTTACCAGGTTCACGGCCGGATCCAGCCGATGCATCAGCCGACTTTCCTGCAGCGCCTGTTCGGGCTGCGCTGACGCGAATCGCAAACGTAAGGGGCCGGAAGCGCAATCGCTTCCGGCCCCTTTTCGTTGCGCCAGCTTACGGGTCAGTATTCCCGCGGCTCTTCCACGGTTTCGGCGGTGTGCGTCGGCCCGGCATCGCGTTGCCCCCGCGCGAGCTTGAACACCACGCCCGAAAGCAGCGCCAGCGCCAGCAGATTCGGCAGCGCCATCGCCGCGTTGGAGATGTCGCCCAGCCGCCAGACCAGCTCGCTCGGCTGCGCCGCGCCGAAGAAGATCACCAGGCACCACAGCACCCGCCAGGCCATGTGCAGCTTCTTCTCGCCGCTGCGGGTCGAGCCCTTCGTCCGGTCGTAGAGGAAGGTGATCGCCCGCTCTCCGTAATAGGACCAAGTCAGCAGCGTGGTGAAGACGAACAGGATCAGCGCGATCGAGGCGATCAGCGTCCCGATCGGCACGCTCGCGATCTCCACCGGGAAGGCCGCGGCAAAGGCCCCGCTGGTCATCTCAAAGCCGACGCGGTCCGATTGCCAGGCATGCGCCACCGCCTCCCCGCCCGCCATGAAATCGCCACGCACCGTCAGGATGACCAGCGCAGTCATGGTACAGATCACGATGGTGTCGATGAAGGTGCCGAGCATCGCCATCCGGCCCTGCTGCTCGGGATCGTCGGTCTGCGCCACGGCGTGGGCGATCGGGGTCGAGCCCTGTCCCGCTTCGTTGGAGAAGAGCCCGCGCGCCACGCCCGCGCGGATCGCCATGATGATCGCCGCGCCGGTAAAGCCGCCCACCGCGCTTTGCGGGTTGAACGCGCCGTCGAAAATCAGCGCGAAGGTCTCACCCAGATCTCCGAAATTGAGGCTCAGCGCGATCACGGCCATCACGATATAGGCGGCCGCCATGAAAGGTACGACGGCTTCCGCCACTTTCCCGATTGACTTGATCCCGCCGATGATGACGATGAAGACCAGCACCGCCACGATCAGCCCGCCGAGCCATTCCTCGATCCCGAACATCTCGTTGAGGCCGTCCGCCACCGCATTCGCCTGGATCGAATTGCCCGTCACCAGCGCGCTGAACAGCGTGCCAAGGCAGAACAATATCGCCAGCCAGGTCCACTTCGGCCCCAGTCCCATCATGATGTAGGTCATCGGCCCGCCGCGCTTCACGCCGTCGGACGTCGTCTCGCGATAGCGGATGGCGAGCGAGCCTTCGGCGAAGCCGAGCGCCATGCCGAACAGCGCGGTGATCCACATCCAGAAGATTGCGCCCGGTCCACCCAGCGCGATCGCAGTGGCGACCCCTGCGAGATTGCCTGTGCCGACTTGGCCCGAAAGCGCGGTGGAGAGCGCCGCGAAGGGCGAAATCTCGCCCGCGCCCGAGCCCTTGCGGCCCGCAAACAGGCCCTTCAGAGCGGCCCCGAACTTGGTCAGCGGATAGAACCGCAGGCCCACCATGAACCACAGGCCCACGCCCAGCAGGATCAGCGCAAGCGGCGGAAACGGGATAACCGCCTCGCCATTCCACGTCCCGCCCCAGATGAAATCCGATATGTTGGTGACGGGTGCCACCATCCGTTCGCCCAGCGTCGCGGGTTCGGTAGTTGCCATCTCGCGGAAATCCCCTCATCGTCCCGATTATCGGCGGGCACGCTAACCGCACACCATCGCTTTGCAAAGAGCCGATTGCACGGCCTCCCCCGTCCCGCTTTCGCAGCGGGTTTTTACTGCCGGTTTTCGCGCCTTGCTTTTGGCCGGGGCGCGGCCTAAATGCGTGCCCGTCTTCCGACATCGACGATGGAAACAGCCCTTCCAGGTCTTGAATTGGCCGGTCTTGAATTGGCCGGTCTTGATTTGGGGGCCCCCGGAACCCTACCTGAAGGGAGCCCCATCGCCCGGAAGCGGAATGCAGTTTGATTTTTTCGGAGGACTAGCAGCCATGGCCGAACCCAAGCCCCGCAAGACATCGCCGGCCGAATTCGTGAACCAGGTGCGCACCGAGACGAGCAAGGTCGTGTGGCCGACGCGCGAAGAGACGGTGCGCACGGCGATCTTCGTGTTCATCATGATGATCATCCTGTCGCTGTTCTTCCTCGCCATAGATTCGGCATTCGGCGCCACGGTGCGCTGGCTGCTCACGCTTCTCTGAGCGCACTCAAGGATTTTACAGGAACTCACATGGCACGCTGGTACATCATCCACGCCTATTCGGGCTTCGAGAACAAAGTCCGCGACGCAATCCTTTCCGAAGCCGAGCGGCTGGGACTTCAGGACGGGGTGGAAGAAGTCGAGGTTCCGACCGAGACCGTGACTGAGATCAAGCGCGGCAAGAAGGTCCAGACCGAGCGCAAGTTCATGCCCGGCTATGTCCTCGCCAAGCTCAACATGACCGACGATATCTATCACCTGATCAAGAACACGCCCAAGGTCACCGGCTTTCTTGGCAACAACAACAAGCCGCAGGCGATTTCCGAGAAGGAAGCCGCGCGTTATTTCGGCGGGGTGGAAGAGGCCAAGTCCGCGCCCAAGAAGGATATCAGCGTCGATTACGAGATCGGCGATCAGGTCAAGGTTCTCGGCGGCCCCTTCGCCAGCTTCAACGGGCTGGTGGAAGAACTCGATTTCGACAAGGCGAAGGTCAAGGTTTCCGTCTCCATCTTCGGCCGCGCCACCCCGGTGGAACTGGACTTCGAGGAAGTCGAACTGGTCAAATAAGCGGCGGGTAGGCAGGCGTCTGCTACGGAGCCGAATTCCGGCATCCGCCTGACACTTGCCAGCCTCGCCTGGCCTCAATAGTGGAGGCCGTTCGTCGGACTCGGCTAGCCGGGTGGCTCGGCCGGGCGATGCGGAACTTCATGCGGCGCGAGGTGCCGCTGGTGAACGGCTTCTATACCACGCTCGCCTATGAACGGCTGCTGGTGGACTGGGTGGCCGAAGCGGCGACGGGCGAGCGGATCGCGCGCAGCTATCAGCGGACGGAACAATATGCGAGAGAACAGGGCAATGGGTATTATCTCGGGCCGGGAGCGCTGACGGGCGCGGG
>JBBSMH010000145.1:0-5672 GCA_038233275.1 Sphingomonadales bacterium
CGAAATCATCACCATTGACAATGATGCTCGCACCAACTCCAGTCGCAAGAGCCATCTCCGCAATAGCCACAATCGCGCCACCGTCGCTTACATCGTGGATGGCGGTCAGCCTGCCGGCCTCGATTTGTCGTCGGATGAATTCGCCGCCTCGCCGTTCGAGCTCAAGATCAACTGCAGGAGGTTCGCCGGCTTCAAGGCCGTGGATCTCCTGCAGCCAGAGCGATTGGCCAATCTGCTCGACGAACTTGCTTGCATCTTCGTCGCCGCCGACGAGAATTATGTCTTCATCGGCCGCCTTGAACCCGATCGTCATCATCTTCGCATAATCATCGATGATCCCGACCCCGCCAATCGCCGGCGTCGGCAGGATCGCGCTCCCGCCGCCGGTCGCCTTGCTCTCATTGTAGAGGCTGACGTTGCCGCTCACGACCGGGAAGTCGAGCGCGCGGCAGGCATCGGCCATGCCCTCGAGGCAGCCGGTGAGCTGGGCCATGATCTCGGGCCGCCGGGGGTTGCCGAAATTGAGGCAGTTGGTGATCGCGAGCGGGCGAGCACCGACCGCGCAGAGATTGCGGTAAGCTTCGGCAACCGCCTGCTTGCCGCCCTCGTAGGGGTCGGCGTAGCAATAGCGCGGGGTGCAGTCGGTGGTCATCGCCAGCGCCTTGCGCGTGCCGTGGACGCGCACCACCGCCGCGTCGCCGCCGGTCTGCAACGTGTCGGCGCCGACCTGGCTGTCGTATTGCTCGTAAATCCACCGGCGGCTGGCGAGGTCGGGGCTGGCCATCAGCTTGAGCAAATCCGCGCCGATGTCGCTGCTCTGGGGCACTTCGCCGAGCGGCTTGACCTGAGCCCAAGCCTTGTAATCCTCGCGGCTCATCGCCGGGCGGTCGTAGAGCGGCGCGTCGGCGGCGAGCGGGCCGAGCGGGATGTCGCAGACGACCTGGCCCTGCCATTCGAGCACCATGTGCTGCGTATCGGTGACTTCGCCGATCACCGCGAAGTCGAGCTCCCACTTGCGGAAGATCGCCTCGGCCTCGGCCTCGCGGCCGGGCTTGAGCACCATGAGCATGCGCTCCTGGCTCTCCGAGAGCATCATCTCATAGGGCGTCATGCCCTCTTCGCGGCAGGGGACCTTGTCCATGTCGAGCCGGATGCCGGCCTTGCCGTTGGTGGCCATCTCCACGCTGGATGAGGTGAGCCCTGCCGCGCCCATGTCCTGGATCGCGACGATCGCGTCGGTCGCCATCAGTTCGAGGCAGGCTTCGATCAGCAGTTTCTCGGTGAACGGGTCGCCGACCTGCACGGTGGGGCGCTTGGCATCGGCGTCTTCCTCGAAATCCGCGCTCGCCATGGTCGCGCCGTGGATGCCGTCGCGCCCGGTCTTCGAACCGACATAGACGATCGGGTTGCCGACGCCCGTCGCGGCCGAATAGAAGATCTTGTCGGCATCGGCGACGCCGACGGTCATCGCATTGACCAGGATATTGCCATCATAGGCCTGGTCGAAATTGGTCTCGCCGCCCACGGTCGGCACGCCGACGCAATTGCCGTAGCCGCCGATTCCCGCGACGACGCCTTGCACGAGGTGCTTCATTTTCGGGTGGTCGGGCCGCCCGAAGCGCAGCGCGTTGAGGTTCGCGACCGGCCGCGCGCCCATCGTGAACACATCGCGCAATATGCCGCCCACACCCGTCGCCGCGCCCTGATAGGGCTCAATGTAGCTCGGGTGGTTGTGGCTCTCCATCTTGAAGATGCAGGCTTGGTTGTCGCCGATGTCGATCACCCCGGCGTTCTCGCCCGGGCCGCAGATCACCCACGGGGCCTCGGTGGGCAGCTTTTTGAGGTGCAGCCGCGAGCTCTTGTAGGAGCAATGCTCGCTCCACATGACCGAGAAAATGCCCAGTTCAACAAGGTTCGGCTCGCGGCCGAGCGCGTGCAGCACGCGGTCGTATTCCTCAGGGCTGAGGCCGTGCTGCTCGACGATTTCGGGAGTAATTTCGGATTGAAGGGTAGCCATGCGCGCGCGCTTAGCGGCGATGGCTCGGCACCGCCAGTCCCACCTGGCGTTTGTGCCACCGCGTCCTGCCGACCCAGAAGGCGATAGCGGTGATGACTGCGTAGGCGAATATCGAGACGATCGGCAGAGAAATCGAATACTGGGCAGGTTGTGGCGCAAGCCAGTTGACCGCCTGGAATAGCAGCATGACGCCAAGCAGGACGAACGGCGGACCGATCGGCCCCTTCGTCGCACGAACATACCAGGCGAACGCGCCCACGATCAGCGCGAGCTCGAGCGGGATGGCGATTGCAGGCTGATCCCACAGGCCGAAGCCGATTTTGTCTTCCCCGCCCGCCAAGGTCAGATCGGGCCGATGGACGAGGAAATCGAGCAGCCAGTGGCTGAGGACCACAAGACCGGCCCATGTCGCGGCGACTGCGTTTCTCAGGCTCCAGCCGACGATCAGCGCAAAGATGCCCGCGAATACCGCTGTGCCGAGCAGGCTGTGCGTAAAGGGCATGTGATAGAGGTCGAGCGAATTCATCGCCGTGATCCCCGGTGCAATCCGCATATCCTCCACGCCGATCATCAGGAATAGCATGAAGGCCCAGTCGACCAGCTGCGCGCCGATGAACAGCGTGCCCAGCCGCGGGCTCTCCGCGGAGACCGCTCCGGCAACCAGCGCGGGGGCCCAATGTCCTATGAACATGTGTCCCCCCGTCGGGTTGCGCTGAACCGAGGTCCTGCAGGTGGACTGGCAATCGACGGCATCGTTTTCCGCTCTCCCTTCGCAGCGCTAACTTGACCCGATGAATATGCGCGGTCAATGCTCGCCTCCATGGCCGAGGGTAATGAGAGCGCCGCAGCGCCCGCGATTTCGCAGATGAGTTTCGAACAAGCGCTGAGCGCGCTCGAAAGCGTCGTGCGGCGGCTGGAAAGCGGCGAGGTGCCGCTCGACGAGAGCATCGACCTGTACGAGCGCGGCGAGAAGCTGCGCGCGCATTGCCAGGCGCGGCTCGATGCGGCGCAGGCGCGGATAGAAAAAATCGTCCAGGGGGCTGACGGCCGGCCGGCCGGAACCGAACCGTTCGACGCAGGCCCTTGAACGTGATCTCAGACATTCGGCCCGCGACGCTGCTGCAGCCCGCGCTGGCGCGGATCCAGGCCGAGGTCGACGAGTGTTTCGAAGCATTGCTTCCCGTGCCCGAGGACAGCCGGGCGAAGCTGGTCGAGGCGATGCGCTATGCCACGATCGGTGGCGGCAAGCGGGTCCGCCCGCTGCTGCTCGTTTCGGTTGCCGAGCTCTATGGCGTCGATCGCGACGCAGCGGCCAGCGCCGGCTGTGCGGTCGAAGCGATCCATGCCTATTCCCTCATTCACGACGATCTTCCCTGCATGGATGACGACGCGCTGCGTCACGGCAAGCCGACGGTCCACCGCGCCTTTGGCGAGGCCGTCGCGGTTCTCGCGGGCGATTCGCTCCATGCGCTCGCCTTCGACATCCTGACCGGGCCGGACGTCAGCAGCGATCCCTTCGTCCGCTCCGAACTGGTGGCGACGCTCGCGCGCGCAAGCGGGCACGAAGGGATGGCGGGCGGACAGATGATGGACATCGCCGCCGGGAGCGAGGAATACGACCTTCACGACATCACTCGCCTCCAGCAGCTCAAGACCGGAGCGCTGCTCGCCGCGAGCGTGGAGATGGGCGCGATCATCGGCCGCGTGCCGCCCGAGGGCCGCACGCATCTGCGCGGCTTCGCGCGCGACATCGGCCTTGCGTTCCAGATTGCCGACGATTTGCTCGACGTGGAGGGCGACGAGGGCAAGGCGGGCAAGGCGCTGCGCAAGGATGAAAGGCGGGGCAAGGCCACCTTCGTCACGCTGATGGGTGCCGACAAGGCCCGGGCGCAGGCGCGCATCCTGGTAGATCAGGCGATCGGTCATCTCGCGAGCCATGGCGAGGACGCGCGACTACTGGCCGAACTGGCACGGTACGTGGTGGAGAGGGACAAGTAATGAGCGCCAGTGAAAGGCAGCCGCGCATCGGCATCTATCCCGGCACCTTCGATCCGATCACGCTCGGCCACGCGGATATCATCCGGCGCGGCAGCAGGCTGGTCGATCGGCTGATCGTGGGGGTGACGACCAATCCTAGCAAGGACCCGATGTTCTCGACCGAAGAACGGCTGGCGATGGTCGAGCGCGAGGTCGGCGCGCTGCGGCTCGGCAACGTCGAGGTGGTGGGCTTCAATGCGCTGCTGGTGAAATTTGCGCGCAAGCAGGGCGCCACCGTGCTGATCCGGGGCCTGCGCGCCGTGGCGGACTTCGAATACGAATATCAGATGGCGGGCATGAACCAGCAGCTCGACGACGATATCGAGACGGTGTTCCTGATGGCGGACGTGTCGCTCCAGCCGATCGCCTCCAAGCTGGTCAAGGAAATCGCCCTGTTCGGCGGCGATATTGCTCCCTTCGTAAGCGAGCGCGTGCGCGCCGACGTGGTCGCCAGGGTCGAAGACAAGGGCCTGCGCGGCGACTATTGAGCTATTCATTGAAGTGACAGGCCGCCCTCGCTAGAGCGAGAGCCGATCCACGCATTATCGGACGGAATTCTCGATGTTCAGAACTTCGATTGCCTCAGCCTTGTCCAGTTTCGCGCTTTCATTCCTCGCGCTGGGGCTCGTTCCCTCATCCGGGCAGGCGCAGGAAGCAGAGGCACCGGTCGCCGCTGCTTCGAACCCGGTCTATACGCCGATCAATTACAGCCTCGAAGAGGACCGCGAAAACATCCTGCTGCTCGATCTGTCGAACGGCGAACGGGTGGCCATTCGGCTGATGCCGCAATGGGCGCCCAACCATGTCGCGCGGATCAAGGCGCTTGCCCAGCAAGGTTTCTATGACGGGGTGATCTTCCACCGTGTGATCGATGGTTTCATGGCGCAGACCGGCGATCCGACGGGGACGGGGCAGGGCGGGTCGGAACTTGCCGACCTGGAGGCTGAGTTCAACCCGCAGCCGCACGTCCGCGGGACCGTTTCGATGGCGCGCGCCACGACAGAAGACAGCGCGAACAGCCAGTTCTTCATCATGTTCTACCCCCGCTTCAACCTCGACCGGAAATATACCAATTTCGGACGGGTGATCTCCAACATGGCGGCGGTCGATGCCATCAACCGCGGCGAGCCGCCGGCCAATCCGACGCGGGTTGTCCAGGCCTCGCTCGCCAGCGAGAACAAGCCGGTTCCCGCAGCGCGGCCGGTCCTCCAGCCCGAGCCGACGATCGACGCTGACGACCTCAACGCTCCGACAGGCTGAGGGGCCCGCGCGATGCGCGTGGACCTGTTCGATTTCGCCCTTCCTCCCGAGCGCATTGCCCTGCGCCCGGTCGCGCCCCGCGACGCGGCGCGCATGCTGGTCGTTCGCTCGGAAGGAGATTACGAGGATCGCGGCGTGCGCGACCTTCCCGACCTTCTCGAGCCGGGCGATGTGCTGGTCTTCAACGATACGCGCGTCATCCCTGCGCGTCTCTGGGCGCATAAGGCCACTGGCGGTCGCATAGAAGTTTTCTTGCTCAAACAGCTTGACGAAGTTGGCGCAGAATGGGAATGCTTGGTACGCGGACGCAACGTAAATGAAGGTCTTACCTTGACCCTTATTCCCCATGAACCCATGC
>JBBSMH010000146.1:0-5642 GCA_038233275.1 Sphingomonadales bacterium
ATCGCCAGCGCCAGCGCGGCCTTCCACCATTGTCCGCGCGGCCCTCTCCACAGCACGGCGATCAGCGCGATAAGCGCGACCAGCAGGGCGACCCCCGTCAGGATTGCACCCCAGCCCATTACCATGGTGCCCAGGCCGACCTTCCAGTCGATCAGCCCGAACTTCGGCCCGAACACCGCGACGGCAAACCACAGGAGCAATGCGAGGGAGAGCCACAGGGCGATTGCGGGAAGTCTTGCGAGCATTGTCTTATCCCCTTCCGCGATAGGGCGCGACGCCCTGATCGGGCAGCCACAGGCCAGCGGGCGGCGCTCCGCTTTGCCAGAACACATCGATCGGGATGCCGCCTCGCGGATACCAGTAACCGCCGATCCGTAGCCATTTCGGCTTCATCTCGTCGACCAGGCGTTGTCCGATGCCAACCGTCACGTCTTCATGGAAACCACAGTGATTGCGGAAGCTTGCCAGGAACAGCTTCAACGATTTCGATTCGACGATCGTCGCCTCGGGCGCATAGTCGATCACCAGATGCGCGAAATCGGGCTGCCCGGTCACGGGGCACAGCGAGGTGAATTCGGGCGCCGCGAAACGGACGGTGTAGAGGCTGCCCGCGCGAGGATTGGGCACATAGTCGAGTTCCGCCTCGTCCGGAGAAGCCGGAAGCGGACCTGCCCTGCCCAGGAATTTAGGTGTGTCACCCATGCCGCGCTCCTGCATCTAATGGCGCATTGTTGCAAGCTGACGCTTGGAAGTGCTCGCTTCACTACCTATTCAGCGCGCGGCCCGGATGGGCTGCTACCTTCTCGTACTGATGCGCCAGCCGATGCACCGAACTCTTCGCATTGCCCCGATCGTTTTGCTTGGTGCGCCCTTCGCGGCGCTGGCGCAGGGCGTGCCCGATTTCCAGCTGCCCCCCGGCCCAACCCCCACCGCAACGCCCACTGTGCAAGGGCCGGTCGATCCCGACGCGCCCGTGCCGCGCAGTCCGCGCGTCATCCCCACCGCGCGCCCCACGGGACAGACCCCGGCCCCCGCCCCCACGCCGACGCCCGCGGTGACGCCAAATCCCATTCCAACCTCGGCATCGACGCGCCCCTCGGTCGTCCAGCCCGTACCTCGCGCGACGACGCCGCAGACCCCACGCTCGCCGGAGCAGCCCACCGCGGAACCATCCGCACCCAGCGCTCCTTCGGACGCGGACGCTGCGCCCGGCTTCGGGGCAGGCTTGTCGCAACCGCCCGCGGGCGCCACCGCCACTCCTTCCACCATCGATCCGGCGCAAGAGGACGGCGGCTTGCCGTGGACATGGCTGGCAGGGGGAGCGTTGGCGCTGCTGTTGGCCGGCGGAGCTCATGCCTGGTGGCGCAGGCGGATCGATGCGGCCCCGCCGCCGACCATCGAGCGGCCGGTGGTGGGAGCGGGCAGCGGGACGAGCGGCGACACGCTGGGCCTGCGAATCGAAGCGCTCAAACTCACCCGTTCGATGATGTTTGCCACGCTTCATTACCGCGCTACGCTGCTCAACCGGACGCAAAAGGCGCTGCGCGAGGTGGCGATCGAAGCCGACCTGACCTCGGCCAGCAGCAACGCGCCGCCCGAGCAGCAGCTCGTGGGCGAGAACACCGTGCTCGAGCCGCGCCATGCCACGCAGCGCCTCGCGCCCGGGCAGAGCATGCGCTTCGAAGGCGAGGTCCGTCTCCCGCTGGCGCAGGCCGGAATCCTGCGGCAGGGCAACGCTGCGCTGCTGGTCCCGCTCTTGCGGATGCGCGCACTGGTCGAAGGCACGGCGCAGGTCGCGCGCACCTTCGTGATCGGGCAGTCCGCACCCGGCAATGCCAGGCCGCTGCCCTTCCGCCTCGACGACGGCCCGCGCAGCTGGCAGCCGCTCGCCCAGCGCCAGATAGACTAACCCGTCAGCTCACTCGACGGGCGGACGCCCGCGCGCTAGGCCGTGTGGCGATGGACACGCTCGTTTCGACAGGCTGGCTCGCCAAGCGGCTGGGGAAGGCTGAGCCCCTCATCCTCGACGCCAGCATGCATCTTCCCGCTGCCGGCCGCGACCCGCGGGAGGAATTCGAGCGCGGCCACATTCCCGGCGCGCGCTTTCTCGACCTAGCGGCGCTGCGCGACCCGCGCTCCAACCTGCCCAACACCCTGCCCTCGCCCGAGCAGTTTGCCGCGCATATGGGCGCGCTCGGCGCAGGGCCCGGGGCGCGGATCGTGCTTTACGACGACAGCGTGCTGCACAGCGCCGCGCGCGCCTGGTTCGTCATACGCCACTATGGGATGGACGATGTAACTGTGCTCGACGGGGGAATGGGGAAATGGCGCGCGGAAGGGCTTCCGCTCGAAACAGGACCTGTCGACGCGGCACCGGTTGCTTTCCCGCCGCCATCGCCCAGCCGATCGGTGCGGGGCAAGGCGGACGTGCTGGCGAATCTGGCCGGGGGTGCCGAGACGATAGTGGACGCGCGTGATACCGAGCGGTTCAGGGCGGACAGCGGCGACACCGTCCACGGCCTCGCGGGTGGTCACATTCCTGGCGCGCGCAATGTGCATTTCCGCCAGCTGCTGGCTGAGGATGGGAGCTTTCGCTTGCCCGAGGAAATTCGGGCAGCCTTCGATGCGGCGGGTGTGGATTTCGCGAAGCCGGTGGTGGCCAGTTGCGGAAGCGGGGTGACCGCCTGTGTCCTCCTGTTCGCTGCCCACATGATCGGCCAGAGGAACACGGCGCTCTACGATGGCAGCTGGGCCGAATGGGGCGCCGACCCCAAGACACCCAAGGAAACGGGACGGGCCGCCTAGAATGGCCCAGGACGAACCCGACAATCTCGATCCAGCAACCCGCCTCGTCACATCGGGGCGCAACGGCGAGCGCCATGTGGTCAACCCGCCGGTCTATCGCGCGAGCACGCATCTCTATGCCGATTGCGCCGAGCTGCGCGAGGGAAGGAATACGAACGAGGACGGGCGGTTCTTTTACGGCCGCCGCGGCTCGCCCACGCAATGGGCGCTGGCTGAAGCGCTGACCGCCCTCGAGCCGGGCGCGCACGGAACCGTGCTCTACCCCAGCGGTGTGGCGGCGATCGCGGGTGCGCTGCTGACGGTGTTGAAGCCCGGCGATGTACTGCTGGTGATCGACAACGCCTACGATCCCACGCGGACCATGGCGCTGGGCCTCCTCAAGCGCTTCGGCGTGGAGGCGCGGATGTTCGATCCGCTGAACCTTGAAGGCTACCGCGCAGCGTTTTGCGAGCGGACCAGGGCAGTGATGCTCGAAAACCCCGGCAGCCTGACGATGGAGGTGTGCGACATCCCCGCGCTGGCCGCCATCGCGCGCGAAAAGGGCGCGGTGAGCCTGCTGGACAACACCTGGGCGACATCGCTTGGCTTTGCCGCGCTCGAACACGGCTGCGATATCGCGATCGAGGCGCTGACCAAGCATGTCGGCGGCCATTCGGATCTGATGATGGGTAGCTGCACCGCGGGTGAGCGATGGTATCGCCGCCTGCGCCAGACCGCCCAGAACCTCGGCCATGTGGTCTCGCCCGACGATGCGGCGCTGGCCCTGCGCGGCCTGCGGACGCTGCAGGTCCGCCTCGAGCGCGAGACCGCCAGCGCGCTGCGGATCGCCGAATGGCTCGAAACCCGTGAGGAGATAGCACACGTCCTTTGCCCCATGCTCCCCGGGGCAGCGGGCCATGAGTTTTGGCAGCGCGATTTCACCGGCGGCTGCGGACTGTTCAGCTTTGTCCTGAAGGGCCGCGACGACGAGGCGCGCTGCCGGTTGATCGATGCGCTGACGCTGTTCGGCATCGGCTATAGCTGGGGTGGGTTCGAAAGCCTGGCACTTCCGTTTGACGCCGATAACGTCCGAAGCTTGATGGATTGGCCGAAACCGGGCTGGGAGGCTGGCGACCGGCTTGGCATTCGCCTATCGATCGGGCTGGAGGACGCGGACGACCTGATCGCCGATCTTGACCGCGCCCTCGCAGCGATGGACAAGGAATGACCGCACAGACACCGCCCGACATCGATGAAACCCCCAGCGTCGAGCAGGCGTGGAGTCTGGCCGAGCGGGCGCCCGAAGAGACGGTCGCCGCGGCGCAGGGCATCAAGGATGCGGTCGCCGCGCAGAGCGATACCGCAAGCAGCATGGTGGATAGTTTGGATGGCGTCGCGCTGACTCTGGGCGAGATGCGACTGTCGCTGTTCGATATCCTGATCTTCATCGGCATCGTCGTGGGCGTGATCGCCTTTGCCTGGTTCGCGGGGAAGCTGGGACGACGGGCGGTGCGGCGCATCACCCATTTCGACGAGGCGCAGCAATTGCTGATCGAGAAGGTGGTCACGATCGCGGTGTGGGCTGCGGCGTTCTTCCTCGGGATTAACCTGCTCGGCATAGACTTGACCGCGCTGGCGGTATTCTCGGGCGCCTTCGGCCTCGCAATCGGTTTCGGCCTTCAGAAGACTTTCGGCAATCTGATCGCCGGGATCATCCTGCTGATGGACAAATCGATCAAGCCGGGCGATGTGATCGCGGTGGCCGACACCGCGGGGAACGAGACCTTTGGCCAGATCCGCAAGATCGGCGTAAGGGCAGTATCGATCACCACCCGTGACCAGCGTGAATATCTGATTCCCAACGAGAATCTGATGATCAACCAGGTGGAGAACTGGTCCTATTCATCGCGCAACGTCCGCATGCAGGTGCCCGTGGGGGTGAGCTACAGCTGCGATCTCGAACTGGCGCAGAAGCTGATGCTCGAAGCGGCGAAGAAGTGCGAGCGCGTGCTCAAGGCGCCGCCACCGACGATCTGGATGAGCGAATATGGCGAAAGCTCGGTCAATTTCATGATCCATTGCTGGATAGACGATCCGGAAGAGGGGGTCGGCAATGTCCGCTCGGCGGTCCTGACCAATCTGTGGTGGCTGTTCAAGGAACACGGCATGGAGATTCCCTTTCCCCAGCGCGACATCAACCTGCGAAACAACGCGCAATTCGAGCAACTTATCGCGGCCATCTCACAGCGGCTCGACCAGGATGGCAAAGACTAGCTACCAGGGCGATAACCCCCGCTTTCAAAATCAAAACTGTCCCTGGGCATATTCATTCTGACTGTCCCGCGCATGGCGGCGCGCGCATGTCGGGCTCATGGCGGCTGTTGGCACCATTTATCTCGTTGGCGCGGAACCGGGCGATCCCGACCTGCTGACGCTGCGTGCCCCCCGGCTGATCGGGCGGGCTGCGCTGATCGTTCATGACGGACTGGTCGATCCGGCGGTTCTGGCTCTGGCGCGCGAGGATGCAGAGCTGATCTCGGTGGCCAAGCGGCGCTCGCGCCACACCCTCCCGCATGAAGACATCACCGCATTGCTGGTGCGCGAGGCACTAGGCGGTCGCGAAGGGGTCGCAGGCAACGTCGCCATCGTGTCCAGCTTCGGCGCTGAAAGCGCGGTGCTGCTTCACCTCGTTGCGCGCATTGACGAAGGCACACCTTTATTGTTTCTTGATACCGGCAAGCATTTTCCCGAGACGCTCGCCTATCGCGACGCGCTGGCGGAACGGCTGGGATGGACCAACCTGCTGGTCCTCCACCCCGATGTGACCGAACTGGCGCAGCGCGATGAGAGCGGCTTCA
>JBBSMH010000147.1:0-5609 GCA_038233275.1 Sphingomonadales bacterium
ACTCCGCTGACCTCGATCGGCGGGTTCGCGGAATTGCTGACGAGCGGGGTGGCGGGTGATCTCACTCCGCAAGCCAGGGAATATGCGCAGGCCATATCGCTTTCGGTCGGCAAGCTGACTGAGCAGGTCGAGAACGTCCTCGATCTTTCGCAGAGCGAGGCGGGATTGATGCCGCTGGCAAAGGAAAAAGTCGAACTGCTGCCCTTCATCACCCAGATCGTCCGCAAACGCGAAAGGGCCATCGTCGATGCAGGGCTCACGCTCGACCTGCGCGGAAACCCTGGCAAGCACATCGAAGCCGATCCGCAGCAATTGCGCCGCGCAATCGCGCATCTGCTGGACAATGCGATCGCGGCGACCCCGCGCGACGGCAAGATCACGGTCGATCTCAAGAAGGTGAAGGACACCACCCGGATCGCGATTGTCGACAATGGTAAGGGCATGAACCAGCACGAGCTCGCGCGTGCGCTGGAGGGAATTCGGCCGACGCATGACGGCAAGGGGATCGAGCGGCGACAGGGACTTGGTATCCCGCTCGCCCGCCAGCTGGTCGAGGCGCATGACGGCACGCTCGAGATCGTCAGCCGCAAGGATGTCGGCACGACCGCGACCATAATCCTGCCGTGAGGGTGCACCTTCCGGATCTCGCTGCGATGGACGCCCTCGGCACCAGGATTGCCAGCCAGTTGCAGATCGGAGACGTGGTGGCTCTGAAAGGCGAGCTCGGTGCGGGGAAGACCACTCTCGCCCGCGGGATATTGGCAGCGCTGGGGCATGAAGGAGAAGTTCCCTCGCCGACCTTCACCCTGCTGGAAATCTATGATGCGTTGAACCCTCCCGTGGTCCACGCGGACTTCTATCGACTGGAACATCCTTCCGAAGCCGAAGAGCTGGGGTTGGAGGACTATCGCGAAGGACGCGTGCTGATCGCGGAATGGCCCGCCAAAGCGGGCGGCTTCGCGCGCGAGAAGCGTTGCCTCGCCATAACACTCGAAAATGCGGGAGATGGACGGGTGGCCATTGTCGAGCCGGGGGAAGCTTGGCTAGAGCGCGAACCATGAGTCAATTGCCAGACGGCATTCAAGCCTTTCTCGAGAATGCCGGATGGCATGACGCGCGGATCGATCCGATCCCCGGCGATGCGTCGTTCCGTCGCTATTTCCGGCTGCATCGCGAGGGGGAAACCGCGATGCTGATGTACGCGCCGCCGCCCGAAGAAGACCCCCGGCCTTTCCTGAAAATAGCGACCTGGCTATCCGACAATGGCCTGCGCGCTCCCGCGATCCTGGCCGAGGATGCGCCGCAAGGCTGGGTGCTGACCGAGGATTTCGGCGACGCACGGATGCGCGAATGGCTCGACGAACATCCCGGCGACGAGGAAGCAACCTATGCCGCCGCGGTCGATGCGCTGGTGGAACTGCATCGACTGCCGCCCGGGCCTTTCGAACCCTATGATATGGGGACCTACCAGCGAGAGGCGGGCCTGCTTACCGAGTGGTACTGTCCGTACATGGGCCTGGATGTGGACACTTCCGGCTATCGGAAGGCATGGGACGAAGCGCTCGGAGATATGCTCGGACGGCAGGATCCCGGCGTCACCGTGCTGCGGGATTATCACGCCGAGAACATCATGCTGCCGCGCGACGGTTCGCAGGGCCTTATCGACTTCCAGGACGCGTTGGTGGGTCACCCGACATACGATCTTGTCAGCCTGTTGCAGGACGCCCGCCGCGACGTCTCGATCGAGCTGGAGCGCAAGATGCTCGACCGCTATGTCGCGGCCACCAGCCCGAGCGAGGAATTTCTGGCGGACTACGCGCGGCTCGGGGCCCAGCGCAATGCTAAGATTGTCGGCATTTTCACCCGCCTTGCCAAACGCGACGGTAAGCCTCGCTATCTCGCGATGATCCCGCGCGTCTGGGAGGCGATGGAGCGCGATCTCCAGCACCCGGCCCTCGCGCCCGTCGAGGCATGGTTCGGTGCCAATATACCGCAGAATATTCGCGACACTTCAGGTGGCGAGCTGCGTTGAGCGAACTCGTCACCGATACGGCGATGCTGATGGCCGCGGGCTTGGGGAAGCGCATGCGCCCGCTCACCGCCACCACTCCCAAGCCGCTAGTCCGGGTGGCAGGCAAGCCGCTCATTGACTATGCGCTCGACCGGCTGGAGGATGCGGGCGTTGGCAAGGCGGTGGTCAATGTCCACTATCTCGCCGACGCACTCCAGGCGCACCTCAAGGGCCGCGAGCACCCATTGATTGCCATTTCCGACGAGCGCGAGCTTCTGCTCGAAACCGGGGGCGGCCTGGTCAAGGCACGCAATGCCGGGCTGCTGCCCGACCCGTTTTTTGCCTGCAATGCCGACAGCATCTGGCTCGACGGGCCGCGTAACGCCTTTTGCGATTTGTCCGATCACTGGGATGCCGATCGTATGGATGCGATGCTGCTGGTCGTCGCTCACGACCAGACCCGCAATTTCGAAGGTACGGGCGATTTCTACATGACCGCGCAGGGGCGCTTGCGGCGCAAGATCGCGGGCCGGATCACACCGTTCATCTATACCGGCATCCAGCTCGTCTCCCACCGCCTGCTGCGCGATCCGCCCGAAGGGAAGTTCTCGACCAACCTATTGTGGGACCGCGCAATCGGCGAAGAGCGGCTGTTCGGCCTCGCCTTCACCGGGGCATGGATCGAGGTGGGACGACCCGAACATATCCGCCCGGCCGAAGAGGCATTGGGGCGTGGCTGAAAGGGCGGAACCGAATGTCTATTCGATCGCCGCTCATCGGGGATTCGCCGACGCGCTCGTTGCAGGGTTGACGCCGCGCTACCGGGACGAGGAATTCGGCCTGGCGAAGCTCACGCTGTTGCTTCCCAGCGGACGCGCGCAACGGATCGTGACCGAGGCGTTCATCCGCCACGCCGGCGAGGAGGGGCACCAGGGCCTGCTGATGCCGCGCATGGCGCTGGTGGGCGATCTCGATCTCGACGAGACGCTGGGCTCGCTGCTCGATCCACTCGGTTCGCCCGACATTCCGCGCGCTATCCCTCCATTACGCCGGTGGCTCGCCCTGGCGAAGTTAATCGGCGAGGAAATGGGCGAGGACGCGCCCAAGGGGGCGACTCTGCTCAGATTGGCCCGGGAGACCGGCGCGACGATGGATCGGCTGCTGGTGGAGGGGGTCGGTCCCGAAGAATTGCTCGACGAAAAGGTGACAGCATTGGTCGGCGATTTGTCGGATCATTGGCGAAGGTCGTTGCACCTCTTCGCCAAGGTGCAGCGGCGCTGGCTTGCCACACTGCAACAATGGGGTGCGGTGGACAGCGCAACACGCCGCAATCTGCTGTTCGAACATGCTTCACGACGATGGAAGGCGCAGCCGCCCGATACGCCGATCATCGCGGCCGGTGTCACTAGCGCCTCACCTGCGCTCGCCGGCCTGCTGCGCACGATAGCCGATCTCCCGCAAGGCGCGGTGATACTGCCCGATCTCGACCTTTCGATGTCACCCGAAGTCTGGGGCGAGTTGGGGCGGGCAGGCGCCGCTCCCGAGCCTGGAGATGAACCCTTCGCACGCGACGATGCAATCACCCATCCGCAATACCATCTCAAGCTGCTACTCAATCGGATGGGGGTCGCTCGTGACGAAGTGCAGCAATGGCACCGCAAGGGCATGTCCGCCGCTCCGCCCGAACGCACGCACGCAATCTCGGCCCTGTTTCTGCCCCCGGATGCCAGCCGCTCGTGGGTGGACCTGCCCTCGGAAAAACGGCGGCTTTCGGGCGTGAAGACCGTGCAAAGCGCGCGCCCGGAAGAAGAGGCGCAGGCCATCGCTTTGCTGGTGCGCAGAGCGCTAGAAGAGGAAGGCAAGCGGGTCGCAGTGGTAACCCCCGACCGCGGCCTGGCGCGGCGCGTTGTGCAGCACCTCAAACGGTGGGAAATCGACGCGGACGATACCGCGGGCCGCCCGCTGTCGGACACGCCGGCCGGGCGGTTGTTCCTGCTGCTGGCACAAGTAATGGGGGCGGGCGCTTCGCCGGTTTCGATGATGGCGCTGGCTTCGCATCCGCTGGTCGACGGCGGAATGGATCGCGGCGAATGGTTGCGCGCCACACGGTATTTCGAGCGCAAATCGCGCGGTCCGCGCCCGCGCGAAGGCCTGGAACCGTTCGACGAACTGGCGGAGGAATTGGCTAAGGAGCGTCCGCCTGTCGCCGTGTGGTGGAGGCGGTTCCGCGCCTTGGTCTCGCCCCTCATCGAGCGGCCGGAGCGCCTTGCGCTCGCCGATGCGCTCGATCGGCTGGCGGAAGCGAGCGAAGGCTTCGCCGGCGAGCGCATCTGGGCGCGTGAGGACGGGCGGGCGCTGTCGCGCTTTGTCGAGGAACTGCGGATGGAGGCGCGCGGGGCGGGCACCGAGCTTGCTTCCCCGGATGCCGATGCCGTGCTCCATGAGGCGATGGAGCAGGTGGCGGTTCGCCCCCCCTATGGGGGGCACCCGCGCGTGGCGATCTACGGCTTGCTCGAATCGCGTATGAGCCGGGCGGATCTGGTGATTTGCGCAGGGCTCAACGAGGGAGTGTGGCCACCCCGCGGCGGTGTCGATGCGCTTCTCGCGCCGCCGGTCCTGCGCGCGCTTGGCGTACCCGGCGCCGATTTCCGCATCGGTCTTGCCGCGCACGATCTGGCCGGTGCGCTTGGCGCTCCCGAAGTTGTGTTGAGCCGCTCGGCGCGCGACGAAAGCGGTCCGGCAATTCCCTCGCGATTCCTCCTGCGGGTGCAGGCTCTGCTGGGCGAGCTTCTCCTGCGTCATGAGGATAGGGAAACGATCCAACTGGCCCGCGCCCTCTCTTTGCCGCGCGAGGAATCCGGGCGCTATCCACGTCCCAAGCTCATGCCCACAGCCGAGCAGCGGCGCGTCGATATTTCCGCCACCGCGCTCGACCGGCTGCTGGGCGATCCGTATCAGTTTTTCGCCGACAAGATCATGCAATTGAACGGCCTCGATGCGCTCGACGCCGATCCCACGCCCGCATGGCAGGGCGAGGTTGCGCATGAAATCCTCGAACAATGGCACCGGGCGCGCAAGAACGGGACCGAGACGGGCATCGTGGAAACGATGGAAGCGGTCTTTGCCAAACGGAATGTTCACCCGCTGCTGCGCGGTCTGTGGCAGCCGCGCCTGCAGGCGGCGCTGGAGTGGGTCGCGAACGAGATCGACGGTTATGAGGACCGCGAAGTCCTTTGCGTCGAGGCATGGGGGGAAATGCGTGTCGAAGGAGTCCGCATTCACGGCAAGATAGACCGGCTCGATCGCCTGCCCGACGGAAGCCTGGCGATCATCGATTACAAGACCGGCTCGCCCCCCTCGGCCGGGATGGTCGAGAAAGGATTTGCGCTTCAGCTCGGCCTGCTGGGAATGATGGCGCAGCGCGGGGGGTTCAAAGGCGTAACGGGCGAGCCGTCGTGCTTCGAATACTGGTCTCTGGGCAAGGCCAAGTCCGATACCAATCCCTTTGGCTTCGGCTATGTCGAAAAGCCGCTGAAAATCGGTAACAAACGCACCGGCCTGGCGCCCGAAGACTTCCTCCCCAGCACGGCCGAATTCC
>JBBSMH010000148.1:0-5535 GCA_038233275.1 Sphingomonadales bacterium
CGCTGCGGTCATTCAGCAGGCCGAACTCCGAGAGGCTTCAATCGAGGCTATCGAACAGACACCCTCCCTGATGCCTGGCTGCGGTGTAGAACTGTAGAGCCCGGGCAGAGTCCAACCTTCTTGGCTTTTGTATAAGCTTTTGTGACCTCCCACAAATCCGGTGCCGGTTGAGGGACTCGAACCCCCGACCTTCGGTTTACAAAACCGCTGCTCTACCAGCTGAGCTAAACCGGCCCGCTCACGGGTCCGGGCCTGTGACGCAAATCGCGCGCGGCGTCCAGTCCGATTGCGCCCCCGCGCAGCCGGCCCTATCGCCGCAAGATGGATTTGCAGGCGATCGTGACCGAGACCTGGAACGCGCTGGCGGAGGAGCGCGGCAGCGGCACCTCCGCAAGCTATATCCCCGCGCTGGCCGAGGTCGATCCGCGCAAGTTCGGCATCGCGGTCGCAACGCCCGATGGGCGGGTTTTCTCCACGGGGGATGCGGACGAGGGATTCTCCATCCAGAGCATTTCCAAGGTCTTCGTGCTCGCGCTTGCGCTGGAAAGGCAGGGCTCGACATTGTGGGACGCGGTCGGGCGCGAACCCTCGGGCGATCCGTTCAATTCGATCGTCCAGCTGGAACGCGAGAAGGGGATCCCCCGCAATCCCTTCATCAATTCCGGCGCCATCGTCACCACCGATCGCTTCATCGACACGCGCGGGCCGGATGCGGCGGTGGACGAACTGCTCGCCCGACTGCGCCGCATGGCGCGCGACAGCGAGATTGCGATCGACGAACGGGTTGCGCGCTCCGAAAGCGATACCGGCGCGCGCAATCGCAGCTTGGCCTATTTCATTGCCGATTTCGGCCGTCTTCTCAACCCGGTCGAAGACGTGCTGTCGGTCTATTTCCGCCAATGCGCGCTCGAGCTAAGCTGCCGGCAGCTGGCAGAAAGCGCGCTGTTCCTCGCCTTCGACGGGACCGATCCGGTGACGGGGGAGGTAATGTGCTCGGCCCGGCGGACGCGACGGATCAACGCGCTGATGCTGATGTGCGGGCATTACGACAATTCGGGCCAGTTCGCCTTCGAGGTCGGCCTGCCCGGGAAATCGGGCGTCGGCGGAGGAATTCTTGCCAGCATTCCGGGCCGCGCCGCGATGGCGGTCTGGTCTCCCGGATTGAACCGTGAGGGGACCAGCCTGCTCGGCGCCCGCGCGATGGCGCAAATTGCCGCGCGCACCGGCTGGTCGGTGTTCAGCGGGGCCTGAGGCCGCGCGCCTCTAGGCGACCTGGAGGTCCTTCATTCGGGACAAATGGCCTTCGATCACGGGAGATACCTCGGTCGCAAATTCGCGCAGCCTGGGGCAGTCGCACTCGTCGCGGAAGTGATGCATCAGCGTGACCGCTTCCTCGTGCGCGGCGGTCTGCTGGTCCAGGTAAGTCTTGTCGAATTTGTCGTCGGGCGCCTCGCGCAGGTGCTTGATCATCCCCTCGCGCCGCGAATCGAGCCCGTCGGGCGGGTCGGACGAATCGACTTTCTGGGATTCCATCACCGCCTGCTTGAGCTTGCGGGTGCTGTCGGTGTGATCGTCGATCATATTCTGCGCGACCTGCTTGATCTCGGGCGAGCTGCCGCGCGGCTCGTCCGCGCGGGTCGCGGGGCGGCCACGTCTCGTCCGGAAAGATAGACGCAACACAATATGGGGGCGGAGGGCTACAGCGCCCCGAAAGTCCAACCTTCGGTGCGCGCAATTTCGGGTGTGAGCGCGCTCGGGTTCCAGCGGTGCCGGTCCTCGCCCACTGCGCGCAGCCAGGCGGCGGCGAGCAGCGCATCGGAGGCATGGTCGTCGATTGCGCCTTCCCCCGAGGCCGGGGCTGAACCGAGCGCCGCGAGCGCCTCGTTCAAATCCTCGTAGCTGCGCATTTTGGCTTTGCCCGCGCGGCGCCCCGCTTCCAGCGCGGCGAGGCTGGTGTAGATTTCGACCACCACCGAACCGCTGGAGGGCAAGGGGTCGACCGGCCAGATCGGCAGATCGCCGCGCAGGCGGTTGAGCATCCGCATCCCGGTCAGACTGGATTTGCCGACCTGCGCCGCGCCTACGAGGTTGAAGTTCGAATAGGGTTTGCAGCCCATCGCGGCCTGCGCGTGCTCGGTGACGCGGAAACGTCCTCGGCCATGCGCCGCGCCGTCACAGCCGAAATGCGCGCCCGTCGCGACGCCTTCGCGGAAATAGGGGCGATAGTCTGGGTGATCGACGAAGGGCTGTGCACCCAGGTGGGGGGCGTTCGCGCAGATGTCATCGACCAGCGCCCACAGCGCCGACGCATCCGGCAAAAGCACCCGGTTGCCGGGGAAATAGGCCCCGCAATCGGCGAAGGGCAGCGCCATTCCCAGATCGAGCCCGACGAGTGTGTCCGGGGGCAGGTCGTCGCGCAGCAGCGTCAGCACGTCTTCACGGCTCCACCCGCGTCCGCGCTCCACCAGCACCGGCGGCCCGCCTCCGGCGAGAGCCAGCGCCAGCGCGATGCCTTTGTGCCGTTCGCCCGCAGCGCCCGACCAGTCGATCGCGAGGAAATACGAGAACCTAGCCACCGCGCTCCCGGCGGAGCTTGTCCCAATATTCCAGCCGCCTGCCCACCTCGCGCTCGAAGCCGCGATCGACCGGTTCGTAATAGGTCTGCGGCTCCATCTCCTCGGGCCAGTAATTGTCGCCCGAAAAACCTTCCTCGGCATTGGGGTCGTAATTGTAGCCCGCGCCGTAACCGATGTCCTTCATCAGCTTCGTCGGCGCGTTGAGGATGTTCTTGGGCGGCATGAGGCTGCCCGTTTCCTTCGCGCTGCGCCAGGCGGTCTTTTGCGCCTTGTAGGCGGCGTCGGACTTGGGGGCGGTGGCGAGATAGATGCAGGCCTGCACCAGCGCCAGCTCGCCTTCAGGGCTGCCGAGAAACTCGTACGCGTCCTTGGCGGCCATGCATTGCACCAGCGCCTGCGGATCGGCCATGCCGATATCTTCCACCGCCATGCGGATCAGCCGCCGTGCGAGAAAGCGGGGCTCCTCGCCCGCCGTCAGCATGCGCGCCAGGTAATAGAGCGCGGCCTGCACGTCGGAGCCGCGCACCGATTTGTGCAGCGCGGAAATGAGATTGTAATGCCCCTCACGGTCTTTGTCATAGACCGCCACCCGGCGCTGGAGGAATTGGCCAAGCGCGGTGGGATCCAGCGGTTCCTCAACATTGGCATTGTAGAGCGTTTCGGCCTGGTTGAGCAGGAAGCGCCCGTCGCCGTCGGCGCTCGCCACCATGGCGTCGCGTGCATCCTCCGTAAGCGGCAGCGGACCCTCAAGCTCTTCGGCCCGCTCGAGCAATTGGCACAGCGCGGCGTGGTCGAGGCGGTGGAGGATCAGCACCTGTGCGCGGCTCAGGAGCGCGGCGTTAAGCGCGAAGCTGGGATTCTCGGTGGTCGCGCCGACCAGGGTCACCGTGCCGCGCTCGACAAAGGGCAGGAAACCATCCTGCTGCGCGCGGTTGAAGCGGTGGATCTCGTCCACGAACAGCAAGGTCTTCTGCCCCACCTCGGCCGCCTTGTCGGCGGCGGCGAAGGCCTTCTTCAGATCGGCGACGCCGGAAAATACCGCGCTGACGCTTTCGAACCGCATCCCCACCGCATCGGCAAGCAGGCGGGCGATCGTCGTTTTTCCCGTGCCCGGAGGCCCCCACAGGATCATGCTGGAAAGCTTGCCGGCAGCAACCATGCGGCCGATCGCGCCTTGCGGCCCGGTCAGATGATCCTGACCCACCACCTCGTCGAGGTCGGCGGGGCGCAACCGGTCCGCGAGCGGCGCGTCGGCGCGCGGCTCGGCTGGCGAGGCTGCCGGGGTGGGCACCGTTTCGGGAAAGAGATCAGCCATCGGTCGGCCTATGTAGGTCGTCTGCCGAACGATTGCATCGCCCTCTTGCTTTCAGCACACAGAGATATATCTTAGAGCTATCGAAGATATGACAAGGAGTTTTGCCATGAAACACGATTGCAGCAGGCGGGCACGGCGCAATCCCTGGCCTTATATGGCCATGATGGGAGGCGGCCGGGGCTGGGACGGTTTCGGCCCAGACGGGCCGTTCGGGCCGGATGGACCGTTCGGACCGGGTGGGCCTTTCGGTCCCCGCGGACCGTTCGGAAACGGCGGGGGCCGCGGACGGCGGCGGGGCCGGATGTTCGGCGCGGGCGAACTGCGGCTGGTGCTGCTCAAGCTGATCGCGGACGAGCCGCGCCATGGTTACGAGCTGATCAAGGCGCTAGAGGACCTCACAGGTGGCGCCTATTCGCCCAGTCCCGGCACGGTCTATCCCACGCTGTCGCTGCTCGAGGACGAGGGCGTCATTCGCCAGGTCGCGGGGGATGACGACGCGCGCAAGGCCTATGAAGCCACCGATGCGGGCCGCAAGGAACTCGACGAGCGGGCGGACGAGGCATCGGCCATTCTCGACCGGCTTGCCGCGCACGGCGAACGCCGCAAGCCATTCACCACACCGGAGATGTTCCGCGCGGTTGGCAATCTCGCCGCCGTGCTCAAGAACAAGGCGCGCAGCGGGCAGCTGAATGAGGACACCATGGGCGAAATCGTCGATCTGGTGGACGATCTGGCGAGGAAGATTGGGCGGCTCTGAGCGCGCCTCCCCTTGCACCCCGCCCGGTAGCCGCTAATCTGCCGCGCGGGGTTGCCCCGGGGGATCGCGAGGGGTCGCGAGGGGAGGTGTGCAATGGATAGTGAACATCACGTCGAGACAACGACCGAGGAGGCCCGCGAGGACAGGCACGTAACGTCCGCCACGCCATGGCACCTGTGGGTGGTCGGCATCGTGTCGCTGCTGTGGAACGGCTTCGGGGCGAACGACTATCTCCAGACGCAGCTGGGCAATCTCGACTACATGGCGGCCATGGTCACCGACATGGGGGTGAGCGCGGAGGACGCGCTGGCTTATTTCAACGGCTTCCCCGGCTGGGTACACGCCTTCTGGGCATTGGGCGTATGGGGCAGCGTATTGGGCTCGGTTCTGCTTTTGTTGCGGCTGCGCTACGCGGTCTGGGCCTTCGCCATTCCGCTGCTCGGTCTGGCGGGCACGACTCTCTATCAGGTCACCACCGCGCAGCCCGAGTGGGTGACCGGCGGCTCAAGCACGGTGATCTCGATCGTCATCTGGTCGATCGCAACCTTCCTCCTGATCTATGCGGTGAGCATGAAGAACAAGGGCGTGCTGCGCTGAGTCCGCTCTAAGATTTGCGAGCCTGCAGACGCAAATATGTGTCGACCACCGCCTGGTTGATCGCGTCCCAGCTGTATTCGCGCGCGCGCATTTCGCCTGCCTCACCGTGGGCAAGCCGTAGCGCGTCGTCGGTGCAATAGGGTGCGAGCGCGGAGGCGAAGGCCTGCGCCGTCCCTTCGCGCACCAGGGTGCCGGTCTCCCCGTCCACCACCAGGCTGGCGCTGCCGGTCGCTCCGGCTGCGACCACCGGCAGGCCGCTCGCCATCGCCTCCAGCGTGACGTTGCCAAAG
>JBBSMH010000149.1:0-5515 GCA_038233275.1 Sphingomonadales bacterium
GGGAATATCGACGGGGAATCCAAAGCGGTGGCGGGGTGGGCGCTCGACCAGATCCTCGTCATGCTCCACCCCTTCATGCCCTTCATCACCGAGGAACTGTGGAGCAAGCAGGGAGACCGCGCCGATTACCCGCTGATCACCGCGAAATGGCCCGATCCGCAGGCCGGAGTGGATTCGGATGCCAAGGCGGAGATCGACTGGTTGATCGCATTCATTCGTGAAATGCGATCGAGTCGGACCGAACTTGAACTGCCGCCCAGCGCGAAGACTGAAATCCTAGTTCTTAACGACATTCATTTCGACAGTCTAAAGGTAAAACAGGGCCAGCGATATGATCTAATCGAACGGTTTCGGACCTATGGACCTTCCATTGCTCGGATGACCCGCTCGGATATTGTTCAGTTTATCATGACAGGTGCCGCTTTTGATTTACAATCGGGTTCTGCTATTGACCGAACTAAATATTCAACTGGTAAATCACGCGGCTTCACGATGGTTACCGGCGGTGCGACTTATCTCGTGCCACTTGAAGGAGTTATTGACCTCGACGCCGCAAATGCCCGTCTCGCCAAGCGCCTCGCGGGCTCGGAGAAGGAAGCAAAGGCGCTCGAGGGCCGCCTCTCGAACGCCAACTTCGTCGAGCGCGCCAAGCCTGAGGCGGTCGCCAAGGCGCGCGCCGACCACGCCCACCACGCTGCCGAGGCCAAACGGCTGAAGGCGGCGCTGGCGCGGCTGGGATGATCGGGGAGGATCGGGTGACTCTGACCCTCGCCACCCAGTCTCCGGGCGAGCCCGAAATCTTCGCGTCACTGCAGGGCGAAGGGCCGAGCGCCGGGATGCCGGTGGCCTTCCTGCGCCTGTCGCGCTGCAATCTCGCCTGCGTGTGGTGCGATACCGCCTACTCCTGGCATTTCGAGGGCGACGAGCGACCTCACCGCTCGGGCGAGACCTTCGAGCGCAAAGCCAACCAGGTCACGTTGGACGAGGAAGCGGCAGCCGCGCGGATCGAGGCTCTCGGCCAGAAGCGGCTGGTAATTACCGGCGGCGAGCCGCTGCTTCAGGCTACGGCGCTTGCCAGGATGCTCGAATTGCTGCCCGACATGACGGTGGAGGTCGAGACCAATGGGACCACCAATGCCCCTCCCCGGCTCGACGTGCGGATCGACCAGTACAATGTCAGCCCAAAGCTGCGGCACAGCGGCAATCCCGCCGAGCTGGCGCTGCTGCCCGCACGGCTCGACGCCTATGCCGCCGATCCCCGGGCGTTCCTCAAATTCGTGATCGCGCAACCGGAGGACCTCGGCGAGGTGCTGGCACTCGCCGAGCGCTTTCGTTTCCGCCCCGAGCGCGTATTCCTGATGCCAGAGGGCACCGACAGCGCCATCCTGCGGCAGCGCCTCGAATGGCTCGCGCCGCTATGTGTCGAGCACGGCTTTCGCCTCAGCGACCGCCTGCATATCCATCTTTACGGCGATACGCGGGGAACCTAGCCCTGCGAGCGCCACCTTTGGACGACGCGCTCGACGGCTTCCTCCTCGCCGCCGCTTTCGTTCCACAGCTCGATAAAGCTCGGATCTTCGGAGGCCGGGCGCCTGTTCTCATCGAGATTGTCGAAGGTCACGCGGATCGGAATGGCGACACCCTCCCCGCAGATGATGCATTCGCGGTTGCGCAGCGCGGGAATGCTGTCGAGGAAGCCGCGAGCGCCTTCGGGCATCGCCGCCTTGACGAAGGCCTGGTCGCGGTCGTTGTTGAGGCGCATCGAGATGATCGTGCCGCATTGCGACAGCACGCCTTCGGCAAGGTCGGAGGGGCGCTGCGTGATGAGGCCGAGCGAGATGCCGTATTTGCGGCCTTCCTTCGCGATGCGGCTCAGGATACGCCCCACGCTGGATCCGTCGGCGTTCTTCTCATTGGGGACATAGCGGTGAGCCTCTTCACAGACCAGCAGGATCGGCCGGGTCTTCTCCTCTCGCCCCCAGATGGCGAAATCGAATACCAGCCGGCTGAGCACCGCCACCACGGTGGAGGTAATGTCCGATGGAACGCCCGAGACGTCTATGATCGAAATCGGTTTGCCGCCGGCCGGCATGCGGAAGATCTTGCAGATGAACTCCGCCATGGTGTCGCCGACCAGCATCCCTGAGAACATGAACTGGTAGCGCGGATCGGACTTTATCTCCTCCAGCTTGTTCTTGACCCGCATGTAGGGCGCAGAAGTGGTGGCCTTGTCGAGCTTGCCCATGGCGTCCTGGATCGCACCGGAGAGGTCGGAGAGGAGGTAGGGCACTGGCGAATCGACGGTGATCTTGCCCATCGTAGCTGCGAGACGGCTCTTCTGACGCGCGGCAAGCAGACATTTGGCAAGGATGTCGGCATCGATCTGCCGTTCGTTGCCGTCGCTGGTGAGAAGTATCTCGCAATGCTCTTCGAAATTCATCAGCCAATAGGGCATCTGCAGGTTCGAGACGTCGAGGATTACTCCGGTGTGGCGGAAGGCGGCCGAATATTCGCCGTGCGGGTCGATCATCACCACATGGCCTTCCGGCGCGGCCTCGCAGATGCGGTGGAGAATAAGGGCGGCGCTCGTCGATTTGCCCGTGCCGGTCGAGCCGAGCAGGGCGAAGTGCTTGCCGAGCATCGCGTCGACATAAAGGCCGGCGCGGATGTCCTTGGTTGGATAGACCCGACCGATGGTCACCGCGCTGCGGCCATCGCTCGCATAGACCTGCCTGAGATCGGCGGTGGTCGCAGGATAGACGAAGGCGCCGGGAACGGGGTAACGCGTGACACCGCGGCGAAAACCGTGGAGCTTGCCGGTCAGCTTCTCTTCCTGCCCCTCGCCCAGAAAATCGACATTGGCGATGATCCCGCCATCGCTGCGGCGATCCTGTTTCTGGGTGCGCACGCTGGCGAGCAGCCAGCTGTTGCCGACGCGGACCTTGATTTGGCTACCGACCTGTCCGGCGAGCGCAATCGAGGGATCCTCGTCCTCCATGCACTCGTTGAGACGCTGGAGATCGATGGCGACCTGCGATCCCGAGCCTGCGATTTCGAGCACAACGCCGATGGGTTCCATGGCGTTTTTCGCCGAAGCCTCACTGGCCGGTTGGGCCTGTGGGGTTTCCGGGGCCGGCCGCGCTGGCGTTCCATCCGCGGCGCTTGGGGCCTGGCGCTCTGTGGAGCTTCCCGTACCCTCCCCGTCCGCCCGGCGAATCCTGTCGCCCGGTCGCGGCGTGGCCACAGGCTCGGCACCCGGCTCCAGGGCGGGGTCGAAGGTGCGGAAATTCTGGTGGTTCATGTCGGTCATGAAGAGAGTACCCGGTCCCGTGCTGTTGCAGCGTGCGGGCGTAGGCCAAAAGCGGTTAAGATGTGGTCAATTATGAGATCGCGAGGCCGCAGCCAGCCAGCGCGAGATCTCGTCAGAGCCAGGAATAGAAGCGTCCGGCTGTCCAGCCCATCCCGATCGAAAGCAGGATTGCGAACAGCCCGTAGAAGAAGCCCCATTCGTTGGCGGCCTTTTCCACGCTGCGCTCGAAACCGACCTTGCGCACCTCGACTTCCGCAAGCGCCGAAGCGATCACCTGTCCGCGGGCCACCGCGAAGGTCTCGGCGGTGTAGGTTCCGGTGGTGACGTTCGAAGGCAGCGAGATGCGGGCCTGGTAAAGCACATCCTCCTTGATCTGCACTCCGCCGACGTCCTCCTTGTAGAGGTCCTGCCGGCTACGCAGATCGACCAGGCCTGCGGTGAAGCGTGCCTGTTCCTCCAGATCGATCACTCCGCTGGGCGACAGCTGGATGTATTCGGTGCCGAATTCATAGATTGCGGCGGTCTTGGCATCGACGATCTGCTCGATCGGGTCCGAGGTCGCGACGGCAAAAAACGAAGGGGCGGAACGGAAATCGGTGCTGTCGGCGTTGACCCAGATCCCCGCAATCCGCTCCTTCTCACGCAGCCGGATCGGCTGGGGGGGGCCCTTGAGTACGACCACGATGTCGTATTCGCGTCCCGCCCCGCGCCGGTCGGGATCGAGGATCGCGCCGAACAACAGCAACTCCGTCCCGGTAAACCCCTGCCGCACCTGAACTTCGTGCTGGGATACTTCCGGCACCAGCACGGGGTCGCGCTGTCCCATCAGCAGCGCGGCGAAGAGCAGAAGCCAGAGGCGCTTCACAGCTGCGTCACCGCGTAGATTTCATCGGGCCTCACGCCAAGGCCATAGAGCATGCGGATCGCGACGAGCAGCACGACTGCCGCCAGGATCAGGCGCAGCAGCTCGGGCTTGAGCCGTCCCGCGACCTGGGTGCCCATCTGCGCACCCGTGACCGAGCCAATCAGGAGCAAACCCACGAGGACAATATCGACGGCCCTGGTGGTCAGCGAATGCATCATCGTGGCCGCGACGGTCACGAAAAGGATGTTGAACAGGCTGGTCCCGACCACGACATTCGCATTCATCCCGAGAATGTAGAGCATCGCCGGAACAAGGATAAATCCCCCGCCGACGCCCATGAGCATCGTCAGTATGCCGACCACCACGCCAAGGATGAGCGGTGCCAGCGGCGATATGTAAAGGCCCGAGCGGTAGAAGCGCCAACGCAGCGGCAGCGCCGCGACCAGCGGGTGGTGCCTACGGCGACGGGGCGCGCTGTCCCCGCCGGTTCCACGCAAGGCCTGGATCGCCTCGCGCAGCATCATCGTGCCGATAGAACCGAGCAGCACCACGTAAAGGCCGCTGATGACCACGTCGATTTGACCGATCGAGCGAAAAAAGCGAAACAGCAGCGCCCCGATCCCCGCCCCCATGGCCCCGCCAGCGACCATCACGCCGCCCATGCGAAAATCGACGCCCGCGCGTTTCGAATGCGCCAGAACGCCCGAAACGCTCGCCCCGGTGACCTGGGTAGAGGCCGAGGCGGCTGCCACCGTGGGAGGAACTCCGTAGAAAATCAGCAGCGGCGTCGTCAAAAACCCACCGCCGACGCCGAACAGACCCGAGAGGATGCCGGTTACCCCACCCAGCGCGACGATCCAGAGGCCGTTTACGGCCAGGTTCGCGATGGGGAGATAGACGTCCATGGACCGCCCCTATCGCAGAGCGCCGCGCGTTAGAAGCTTGCTCGATTCAGAATCCGGTCGAGAGTGTCAATGCTGCACCGGAGCCGGGCGCTGCGTCGCCGGCCACACGCACCCGGTAATCCACCGAGAGCCGTATGGGGCTCTCGCCGATGCGCATGCCCAGGCTGGCGGTCGGTCCCACATCCAACCTGGCCGAACCCCGTTGTGCTCCGCCCCAGGCGCCGCCGCCTGCACGAACCTGGCCCAGGCCGAACCGCGCCACCTCGCGATCGATTTGGAGGCTGCCATCGGCGAACCCGGTGGCAAAATCTCCCCCGACATAGCCCGCCTGCGCATAGCCCCGTAGAGCCAGGTCAAGCGGCAAGTGGCGTCGATCCACTCCGGCCGTGACGAAACCGGCTGGCCGGATCTCGGTCCGGCCCGCGCGGCGAGTGA
>JBBSMH010000150.1:0-5508 GCA_038233275.1 Sphingomonadales bacterium
ACGAAGCGGCGGTGATGCCGGCGGAATAGCTTTTATTGACATTGGTGTTAGTAAGGATTATTTACAGGTATGTAAGTAACTCTCGAGCCTCGCCATGAACACATCTGCCCGTATCGACACGCCCGCGCGCGCTGCGCCCACGCCTCCGGACCTTACCATCACGGTGCGCGACGAGCGCTTCAATCGCGACGGAAAACCGCGGCGCTGGTGGGCAGGCGAACCGTTCGGCACGGCCTGGCACAATGCGCTGTCCGCCACCTTCCCCCGCGGCGAGGCTTTTTTCATCGAAGCAGTCAAGACGCACCGCGAAGGCGCCGATCCCCGGCTCGACGCCGAAATCCGCGCCTTCGTAAAGCAGGAAATCAATCACACGCGCGAACACATCGCCTTCAACCGCCTCGCCGAAGATCACGGTTACGACATCAAGGCGATCGACAAGCGAGTGGAGGAATTGCTGGCGTTGACCAAGGGCCGTCCGCCCATCGCCAATCTCGCGGTTACCATGGCGCTGGAGCATTACACCGCGATGATGGCGCACGAATTTCTCGCCCACCCCGCGCATTTCGCAGACGCCGATCCGCAGGTGCGCGACATGTGGCGCTGGCATGCCGTGGAGGAGATCGAGCACAAGGGCGTCGCCTTCGACACCTGGAATCACGCCACCCGCGGCTGGAGCGCCTGGCGTCGCTGGCGCGTGCGCAGCCTCGTGATGCTGATGGTCACGGGGCGCTTCTTCAAGAACCGCTGGATCGATTCGATGATGCTGCTGAGGCAGGACGGCATAATCGGCTGGGCCGCGCGCTGGGGTCTGTTCCGCTACCTCATATGGAAGCCGGGCATCGTGCGCCGCATCTTCCCCGCCTGGCTCGCCTATTTCAAACCCGGCTTCCACCCGTGGGACCATGACGATCGGGAGCTGATCAACCTCTACCAAGGCGATTTCGAAGACGCGCTGCTGCCGGCGGAGTGAGATTCAGGCGGCGTGCAGCGCCATGTTCGAATTATTGACCAGATCGATCGCGAATTCCCGCGCCGGAGCAACCCCCGCTCGTCCGCAACTGTGACGATCGAACACTCTTCCTGTCGGCTCGAAGCCGAGCTTGATCAGGACGCGTCCGGACGCCGGGTTATCGAGAAAATGGCTCGCCACGATCCGCGGGTGACCGATCATGCGCGCAAGCTCGAGCGCGGCGTGCCCTGCCTCGGTGGCAAATCCCAGGTTCCAATACTCGCGCGCGATCCAGTAACCTAGCTCCACATCGGTGCCGTGAGGGTCGATTCCGATGCAACCGACCAGCGCGGCGTCGTGCGCGCAAGTGACGAGGAAGCGTGGGTATACGGGGTCGACAGGCAGCGCCACGAAGCGGCGCGCATCTTGTTCTCGATATGGCCACGGAGCACGAGCGAGATTTCGCACCACGCCCTCATCGCCGATACCGGCGAACACGGCTTGCCAATCCTCCGGCCAAGCGGGCCGCAGCAGCAACCGTTCGGTGACGTGGAACATCGGTATTCTCCCTGTTGACCACGCTCCGGGCTCCTATTCCGGCAGCGTGACGCCTCGATGAAAGCGGTGCTGCGATCACCGCCGCGAATTGCGAAGAGGGAGAAACGACAAGAGGGAGGCGGGTGGTCCCGTCTCCCTCTTCGGTTGCCGGGTGTCGCCCCGGCCGGGACCGTCCGCTTGGACGATCCCGTTATCGAACCGTCCGGTTATTCGGCTGCCTGCGCCATCATGTCTACGGAGACATATTTGCGGCCAAGCTTGCCATCGTGGAATCGTACGATTCCGTCGGTAAGCGCGAACAGCGTGTGGTCCTTGCCCATGCCGACATTGCCGCCCGGGTAGAACTTGGTGCCGCGCTGGCGCACGATAATGTTGCCGGCGACCACGGACTGGCTGCCGAACTTCTTCACGCCGAGGCGACGACCGGCCGAGTCGCGACCGTTGCGGGACGAACCGCCTGCTTTCTTATGTGCCATGGTCCGTGATCCTTACTTCTTGTCGGTCTTCTTGGTGGCCGCTTTTTTGGCCGGGGCCTTCTTGGCCGGAGCTTTCTTCGCGGCGGGCTTCTTCTTGGCAGCCTGCTTGGCTTCCTTGGCGGGTTCCTTGGTTTTCACCGCCGCGCCTTTGCCTTTTGCGGGGTGCGCGCCGGACTTGGAAGCGGCGCCGTCCTTCTTGGGGGCGGCTTTCTTGGCCTTGGGCGCGGCCTTCTCCGCTGAAGTATCCTTCTTCGGAGCCGCCTTGGTCTCGGCCTTCGGGGCCTCGTCCTTCTTTGCGGCATCCTTCTTGGGCGCAGTCTTCTCCGCCTTCGCATCGCCGACCTGGATGATCCGCAGCAGCGTCATTTGCTGGCGGTGACCGGCCTTGCGGCGATAGTTGTGGCGGCGGCGTTTCTTGAAGACGGTGACCTTCTCGCTCTTCGCCTGAGCGATGATTTCCGCCGACACCTTGACCTTGCCCGCATCGGCAATCTTGTCGCCGTCTCCGGCCAGCAGGACATCGCCCAGCGTGACCGTATCCCCGGCGTCACCGGCGAGCTTTTCGACCGCGATCTTGTCTCCGGGGGCAACCCGATACTGCTTGCCGCCCGTGCGCACTACTGCGAACATGGTATCTATCTCTCAATCAAATTGCTGTGCCGCCCCCGCCCGACCGATATGGCAGCGCGAATACGGCGCGTCCGGCCGCCCGCACATGCGGGTGCCCGGAAAGACGGGTGCCGTTAAGGGAAGCGGGCTGCCAAGTCAACGACGGATCGCCGCGAAAATTGCAGCGGTTGCGGCTGGCGCGCAGTGGCTTACGTGCTATCAGGCGGACCCATGCGTTGCACAGCTATTCTTCTTTTCGCCGCTGGCGCCATGCTCGCCGGATGCGCGAGTGCCGAGGGACAATACCCCTCCCTCGCGGTGCGCGATGTGGAGCGGGTGCAAGGCCGGTTCGAGCCGATTGAGTCCGCTCCGCTCGACGTACCCGAAGTGCAAGTCGATCTGGCTGGCGGATTGGATGCGCGTCTCGCATCCTTGCTCACGCAAGCACGCGCGGCGCACGAGGAATTCGTGGCGAGCACGCCGGCCGCGGCGAATCGCGCGGCCGCCGCATCCGGCGCGGCGATCGGCAGCGATGCCTGGGCGGCTGCGCAGGTTGCCTTGGCCGATCTCGATTCCATTCGCAGCCGCACCGCGATCGCGCTGGGCGATCTCGACATCCTTTATATCGCTGCCAGCGTTCAGGCAGAAGAGCGTGGCGCCATCGATGTGGTCCGCGAGCGGGTGATCGCCATTGTGTCCGAAGAGGATGAGGCCCTGGCGCAACTGCGCGCGCGCGTCCGCTGATCGTCGCTTCACCTCGCCAAATCGGCGTGATGCTGCGCACGCGGTTCAACAGGGTGTGCTCGCGGCAAGCTCCTCTATTCCGGCGAGGTAGGCGGTTCGCAGTGCGCTAGGGCCAATGCCTTCAGACCGTCGCGGAGGACGTCGGTTATTGCCCCGGGCGGCGCACGCAGGATTGAGGTGCGCGCTACCGGTCATTTTCGGCGCGGCTTCGAGATACTGGCCCGTGACGCCGGGGGCGGCGGCGAGATAGGCGGTGATCGCGTCGAGCGGATCGCCGCTCCCGGTGGCGCCACTGACCCGCAGGGGCGCGGCCTGCCGGGCCAGCCCTTGCAACGCTGTCGTACGCCAAGCACGGTGGGTGTGATCGGCAGGGGGGAAGATCAGCAGCACATCCTGGCCCTCATCGAGCAGCGCTTCGGCATGCGGGAGCCAGTGCTGGTGGAACACGCCGGCCGCGGCGAGCGGCTCATCCGGTAAATTGTCGATGACGACGCGCTTCACCCGCGCCGCTCGCGATGCAGCGTCACGCCGATCTTCTCACCTGCCTCGGCGATGGCCAGCTTGACGATCTTGACCGTGACCGCCGCGATCCGCGTGTCCTGCACGAACAACGTCTCGCAGATGTGATCGGCGACCGCCTCGATCAGCTTGAAGTGCACCCCCTCGGGGAGCGCCTCCGACGCCGCGAATTTCAAATCCATATAGTTCTTGCTGGCATCGAGCGATGTGTCGGGCTCGTAGCGGTCGAGCGGCTTCATTCGCGCCTGCACGGTGATCCGCAGTGGTTGCGGCTTGCCGGTTTCCTCCGAATAGATGCCGGTCAGGACATCGTGCGTGAAATCGGCGACCTCGAGGATGAGCGAATCGGTCATGCCCGCGCCTTAGCCGCGATTGGACCAGCGCGCGAAGATCGCCGTGGGAAGCAGGCGCGCGCCATCGCCGGTTTCGCGGACAGCCAGATCGCCGTGCTCGACCACGCCCGGCATGTCCCCGAAAACTTCGTCGAGCAGGCCGCCAAGCGCGAGGCTGCTCATCCGGACGGCGTAGACGGTCAGAAACAGGAAGCGACTGTCGGCGTCGAGCAATTTGCGGCAATCGGCGATGAGGCCGGGCAGTCCCTCTTCGATCCGCCACGTCTCTCCCTTCGGCCCCCGCCCGAACTTGGGTGGGTCGAGGATAATCCCGTCGTAGCGATTTTCGCGCCGAACCTCGCGCGCGACGAACTTTGCGGCATCGTCCACCAGCCAGCGGATCGGGCGATCCTCCAGCCCGGAAGCGAGCGCGTTCTCGCGCGCCTGCGCGACCGACTTCTTGCTCGCATCGACATGCGTGACTCGGCCATATCGCGAGAGGGCAAGCGAGCCGACGCCGGTGTAACCGAAGAGGTTCATCGTTTCGGCCGCGCTGGACCCAGCGAGTTGGTCGCCCATCCATTCCCACACCGGTGCCATGTCGGGAAAGAAGCCGAGATGGCGAAAGGGGGTGCATTGCGCGGTGAAGCGCACGTCCTCCTCCCAGCCGAGCGGCCAGCCCTCCTCCGGAACGGGCGTGGAGAATTGCCAGCGGCCTCCGCCGTCCTCGTCGCTCCCGGGCACGAATTCGCCATCCGCCTCCCACTCGCCCATGCGCGGGGACCACATCGCCTGCGGTTCCGGACGGATGAAGCGGTAGGCGCCGTATTGCTCTAGCTTTCGTCCGTGACCGCTGTCGAGCAGGCGATAGGCATCCCAGCCCTCGCCCACGATCAGCACCGGGTTGCTCGCCAACTGCGCCATCAGCCTGCGGACGTAGCATTTTGGAGGATGAAGTCACGCACCGCGGCGTAGTCACCGGGCAATTCCGTGCAGGCTTCCTTGCGCGCGTAGAGATCGCCGATGCGCGCCGGAAGCGAAGGCCGCAGACCCGTCGCTCGCTCGACCGGATCGGGGAACTTGGCGGGATGCGCGGTTGCAAGGGTCACCACCGCCACATCGCCGGGTAGATCCTGGGCGAGCGCGGCGTGAAGCCCGATAGCGGTCTGGGGGTCGATCGCCTGCCCGGCATTGTCCCACGCCCATCGCATCGCGCGCATCATGTCGCCAGGCTCGGCGCGGGCGCTGGAGAACAGCGCAGTGGCGCCCCGCCGGGAGATATTGCTCCGCTGCGCTTTCGTGAGCCGCATGCGTCCCCCCT
>JBBSMH010000151.1:0-5484 GCA_038233275.1 Sphingomonadales bacterium
CGGCCCACGTAATGTTCGAGCAGGTCGTCGAACTGCGCCTTGAACGCCGGATCGGCCTGCGCCGTGCGATACTCGCGCTCCAGCTCGAGCACCAGCGGCATCAGCGTCTCGGCGACATAGCGTCCGCCGTAATTGCCGAAATGCCCCCTCTCGTCGGGCTGGTTACGATAGGAATTAGGCTGGCCTGTCATGGTCCCGCACCGCCTCGCAGAACGCTCTGATCTTGTCGATGCTCTTCACCCCAGGCGTGGTTTCCAGCCCGCTCGACGCATCCACCAGCGGAGCGCCCGTGCGCGCGATCGCTTCGCCGACGTTATCCGGCGTCAACCCACCCGCGAGGCCCCAGGGCATGAACGGCTCCCACCCGTCGAGCAGCTCCCACTGGAAGGACACCCCGTTGCCCCCGGGCAAGGCTTTCGCCGGCGCGTCGAACAGCAGCCGGTCGCACGAGCCCTCAAATTTGCGCGCGCGCTCGAGAGTGTCCCGTTCCCGCAATCCCAACGCGCGCCAGGCTTCGATCCCGGTGGTCTTGCGCACCAGCGCCATCCACTCGGGGGTTTCGGACCCGTGGAATTGCACGATGTCGGGACGCAGCGCGCCGATTGCGCGTTCGAGCGGCAGCGGCTGCATCGCGACCACCACCATGACGAGCTTGACGCTCTCGGGGACGCGGCGGCGCAGCTTGGCTGCTTCCTCCAGCGGGACGTGACGCGGGCTCTTTTCGTATTGCACGATCCCTACATGGGTCGCGCCGGCATCGACTGCGGCGTCGATCGTCTCGGGCGTGGAGAGCCCGCAAATCTTGATCAAGGTTGCCATCGGGTCCGCCCCCTAAGCCAAGGGGGCGGGCCGCGAAAGGGTCAACTCGCCAATTCGTAAACCACAGACACCGTTGCCGTCATCTGCATCTCCCCCGGCTAAACGGGGGATGGCGGAGCCGCCATCGCCGATTGACCGCGAAACCGGATCTGCGGCGTCGGGCCGTAATAGCCGCCGCCCTCCGCAATGGAGACCACTCGCACGATGCGCAGGCCCGCCGCATCGGCATAGAGTTGAGCCTTGCGCCGCGCATCCGCCACGGCTGCGCGCCGCGCCTCGTCCAGCGCAGGCTCCGGCTCGTCCATCTGGAAGTCCGGACCGTTGATCTGGTTCGCTCCGGCACTGGCGAGAGTGTCGATGACCTTGCCATAGTCGCCGAGCTTGCGCTGGCGGACCGAGACCGAGTTGTTCGCCTGATAGCCGATGATCGTCGGGATCTGCTCTTCGGGGGGAGGCGGGACGTAGGGCTGGCCGGTCTATCGCGAGGCCATCGCTGCCTCCCGATTGGGATCGCGATAGACCGGACTGACCGAAAGATTGCTGGTCTGGATGTCGCGCTCGGCAATCCCCGCGCGCTTGAGGGCGGCGATGACCTGCTCCATCGCGCGCGAATTCTTAGCCAGCGCCTCGGCCGCGGTTGTCGCTTGCGAGGTCACGCCGGCGCTGAAGACCGCCATGTCGGGCTCGCGCATGGAACGCCCCTCGCCGGTTACGGTGAGGACCGAGTGGTTGGCGGCGATCGTAACATCGGGCTGGACTGCCTGCGCTGTGGCGGGCGCGAGGGGAAAGGCGCTCGCGGACAGGATCGCGAGGGTGAACAGTGTGGGTCTCATTTCGCGCTCTCCGGAGGGGGATGGCGGCTCCGCTTCCCGGACTTTCGTAAGGCCGGTTGGTTCCGCCTAGAGCGTCGCCTCGATCGCCCGCGCCGCTGCAACCGGGTCCTCTGCCCGGCTGATGGGGCGTCCGATTACCAGCACGCTGGCGCCGTCATCGCGCGCCTGGCGGGGGGTAACGATTCGCTTCTGGTCGCCTGCAGCCGCCCCCGCGGGGCGCAGGCCGGGGACGACGAAGAAGCCGTCCTTCCAGTTGTCATGAACCGCCTTAACTTCATGTCCCGAGCAGACGATTCCGTCGAGCCCCGCTTCGCGCGCAAGGTCGGTGAGGCGCAACACTTGATCGTGCGCGCTACCCTTGATGCCGGTGCGCTCGAGCTCGCGGTCGTCCATGCTGGTGAGCGTGGTGACCCCGACCACTTTCGTTCCGTTGGAAGCTGCCGCCTTGGCATCCTCCATCATCGCGCGCCCGCCGCTGGCGTGCACGGTGACGATCGCCGGTTCGAGCACATGGATCGCCTGCATCGCTCCGGCGACGGTGTTGGGGATATCGTAGAGTTTCAGGTCGAGGAAAATCGGCAGGCCGAGCCCGGAAAGCATGTGCACACCGTGCGCGCCGTGCGCGCAGAAAAACTCGAGCCCCAGCTTCAAGCCGCCGACATGTGCTTTGACCCTGCTCGCGAGTTCCTTCGCCTCGCGCAATTGCGGGACGTCGAGGGCGAGGTAGATCGGATTGGTCATTTGTTCTCGTCGTCGATCGGATCGGCCGGGTTGTCAGACGCGGGTCTCACCGGAGCGGTGGGGGTGGGGGTTGTTGCGGAAGCTGTCGCGGGCGCTGCGGCCGGGGTGGCGTGATCGCCGGGAACGCGCCGCGTCGCCGCAGTGGTTCGCGCGGCGCTTTCGAGCGCCCCGATGCGGCGCTGGAGCCGCCATTTGGTGCCCCTGTGCACCATCCATGCGGGGATCAGGCCGAGGAGGAAGGAGATGACCACCAGCGCCGGTATCTTGGTCTCGACGATCATGTTTTCCCACAGCTTCACTTCGACCGGCTTCCAGTTGAACGCGGTAAAGACGATGAGCAGGACCAGGATAAGAACCCAGAATATCGTGCGGATGATCTGCATGGCTTGGTTTCGGACCTCCCGTTGCAAGTGGTGGGATGCTACTGGCGCGGCGGGATGGCGTCCAGCGCCTTCGCCCTATTCCTGTCCGTCGTCGAACACCCGCGCGAAGATCGTCTCCACGTGCTTAAAGTGGTATTCGAGGTCGAATTTCTCTTCCAGCTCGTGTTCCGGCAGGGCCGCGGACACCTCTGCGTCCTGCTTCAGCAAATCGAGCAGCGTCAGCTTCCCGTCCGATTCCCACACCTTCATCGCGTTGCGCTGGACCAGGCGGTAGGCCTCGTCGCGCGTCTTGCCCGCCTGCGTCAGCGCCAGCAGCACGCGCTGCGAGTGGATCAGCCCTCCCATCCGGTCCATGTTCGCCTGCATCCGTTCCGGATAAACGAGTAGTTTCTCGACCACGCCGGTTAGCCGTGCCAGCGCGAAGTCGAGCGTAATCGTCGCGTCGGGCCCGATGAAACGCTCGACCGATGAATGGCTGATGTCGCGTTCGTGCCACAGCGCCACGTTCTCCAGCGCGGGCAGGGCGTAGGCGCGGATCATGCGCGCCTGGCCGGTCAGGTTCTCGGTCAGGATCGGGTTGCGCTTGTGCGGCATTGCGCTCGAGCCCTTCTGGCCGGCGGAAAAATATTCCTCCGCCTCGAGCACTTCGGTACGCTGCAAATGGCGGATCTCGACCGCCAGCCGCTCGATCGAACCGGCGATCACGGCAAGAGTGGCGAAATACATCGCGTGTCGGTCGCGCGGGATCACCTGGGTCGAAACCGGCTCCGGGATCAGGCCCAGCTTGTCCGCGACATAGGCTTCGACCTCGGGTGAAATATTGGCGAACGTTCCGACCGCGCCCGAAATCGCGCAGGTGGCGATTTCCGCGCGGGCATCCCACAGCCGCGCGCGGCAGCGCTCGAATTCGGCATAGGCTTGAGCCAGTTTGAGCCCGAAAGTTACCGGTTCGGCATGGATGCCGTGGCTGCGCCCGATAGTGGGCGTATATTTGTGTTCCTCGGCGCGGGCTTTCAGCGCCTTCAGCAGCGCATCCATGTCCGCGAGCAGGATGTCGGAGGCGCGCACCAGCTGGACCGCGAAAGTGGTGTCGAGAACGTCCGAACTGGTCATGCCCTGGTGCATGAAGCGCGCCTCGGGCCCGACCTGTTCGGCCACCCAGTCGAGAAACGCGATCACGTCGTGCTTGAGCACGCGCTCCTTCTCGTCGATCGCCTCGACATCGATTTTCGGATCGGTCGCCCACCAGTCCCACAGCGCGCGGCCCGCGCTTTCCGGGACCACCCCTAACTCGCCGAGCTTGTCGGTCGCATGCGCCTCGATCTCGAACCAGATGCGGTATTTCGCTTCCGGCTCCCAAATCGCGGTCATCTCGGGACGGGCGTAGCGGGGGACCATCGAGGCAAGCTCCGGGGCGATAGAGGCAGGGTTGGGCGTTGCGCGTGCGGCTAGGCGCGGGGCGCCAAAATGGCAAGCCGCCGTGGCCCCACCCGGGGGGGCATCTCTTTGCCACCGTCTGGGGCCAGACCGTTCGTGAACAGCGACAGGCCGTTGCATTGGGGGCCGATGGAGCTAAGGCTTGGCCAGCACGCATTTCTTGAATTTCCGAAAGTGGTCGCATGAATCGATACCTGTTTACCGCCGCGCCGATCGTGCTGATCGCCAGCCCTGCGATTGCCGGGGAGGAGGTGATTTACGCCGCTGCGCCCGATTGGATCGCCCCGGTCGATATCGAAGCGGCAATCGCCAAGGGCGAGGAGCTCGTGCTTTACGACCGGCAGGTGCGGATGGAGGATGGCATCGTCCATCGTTATACTGATACCGCCTACAAGGCCGCGAATTCCCAAGCCCTTACCCGGCTCGGCACGCTGCAGTTTGCCTGGTTGCCCGACAAGGGGGACCTCACCATCCATCGCTTGCAATTGATCCGCGGTAACAGAGTGATCGACCTGGTGGCGGAGGGGGTCGAAGCGAATGTCATTCGGCGCGAGCGCGAGCTCGAGAAACGCACGGTGGACGGGCAGCTGACCGCGGTCGTGGCGGTTCCGGGGATGGAAGTGGGGGACGTGCTGCGCTTCTCCTCCACCACCTCCACACAGGATCAGGCGCTGGGCAGCGAAATGCAGGCGGGCGAAGGGGTCGTGGCCAGCCCGGCCAAAGTCGGCTTCGGCAGGGTGCGTATTTCGTGGGCCGAGGATGAGGACATCCATTGGGACACTATCGGCCAGATGGATAAGCCAACCGAACGGCTGATCGACGGGTACAGAGTAGTCGAGGTCATGCTGCCGATCGCCGAGCCTGAGGATATGCCCGAGGATTCCCCCGCCCGGTTCCGGTTGAGTCCGGCGATTCAGGTCAGTACTTTCGCCGATTGGAGCGAGGTCGCCAACGTCATGGCGCCGCATTTCGAGACCGAAGGAACGATCGCGGCGGGCGGCCCGATCGCAGCGCAGATCGCCCGGATCAAGGCCGCCACCTCGGTGCCGCTGGAACGCGCTGCTCTGGCCCTGCAGTTGGTGCAGGACGAGGTCAGCTATCTGATGAACGGCCTCGATGGCGGCAACTACCTGCCGCAATCGCCCGCGCAGACCTGGGAATTGCGCTACGGAGACTGCAAGGCCAAGAGCTTGCTGCTGCTGGCGATGCTGCGCGAGATGGGTATCGAAGCGCAAGCGGTGCTGGTCAAATCCGAGGGGGGAGATGCGGTC
>JBBSMH010000152.1:0-5467 GCA_038233275.1 Sphingomonadales bacterium
CAATGCTTCATAAAAAATCGGCTTCTGCGAGGCTGCCTGACGCACCAAGATCGGAAGTGCCCGCCGAGCCCTTTCTTGATACGGCTTGTTTCCAAACTTATTCTTCGTTTGTGCTGCTGTCGCTGCCATGCCTTCACCCCCCAAACGTCTCGCGCCTAAATTCGCAGATACTAAGGGTATGGCTCACTCCATCAGGTAACAACATCGATCACGAAATTACGTGGGATCGAAAAATTGCCAACCTGTCGGGCGGCAGTTGATCTTTCGCCCGCGCCGAGGGGTTGGTTCTAAGGACCGGGCGGGTATTTAAGCGTCAAATCAGGTGGCCTTGGCCTTCGGATGCCTGACGCCGTCGTTTCTGACGCCGTTTGAAATCCCACGGAGGTTCAGGATTGTCCATCACCCACAGGCCGCGCCGATTGCGCTTGGCGTCATTCTGCGCCTCGAAATACTCGGCCTCGCGATCAAACGCATATTGCTCGGTAACCCAAGCCCAGCCGTTCACGATCATCTCAAGCTCGATATTGCGGGTAACACGGCGAGCTTTTTTCACCGAACCCACGCCGCATTTGCCATTCAGGTAATACTCGATCTGGCCGACCTCCAACTGATCGGTCAGGAACGCCATGCAGAGCATACGTTTGTAAGGATCGATGGGCATATAACCCGTTGATTCCTTGCCGATTGGGTCGAGACGAAGTGATTTTTGGGCGATGAGGCCGCTCAGGAAATCCTTGGACTCTTGCCCAAATGGCTGTTCCATCTCCGGCGCGTCGATGAATGCAAAACGAAATGGGACGCGCTCGATCCAAGTTGCGCGGATGGGATGCCACACATTCGCAAGAAATCCGTCGCCGTCAAAGACCTTCACGACAGCCGCCTTCAATGCCTCGTCCGAGGTCACGGGACCGGGATCATCGGGGGCGACAATCATTCGAGCCACTCTAAATCATTGAGACGCGACAGTTAGGCGTTCCAGCTTAACCCAATATGTGTTGATGATCCGAGTTGTGGCAGAGCCTCGCATATTTCTCTCGTCGGTATCGCGTCGAAGCCGTGCCCCTCTAACACAGAAATGCAGAGGTAGGATCAATAGATAGGTTTCTTGTTCGAGCCTTACAGGGGAGGGCATATATGCTGATGCCCCGACGGGACCCCGCGCACCGACAGCGGTGCTCTTTCCTTCCTAAGTCATTGAAAAATGGTGGACGCACTAGGGCTCGAACCTAGGACCCGCTGATTAAGAGTCAGCTGCTCTACCAACTGAGCTATGCGTCCACACGGGCAGCTTGCCGCGTCGCCAAAAGGGCGGCCCCGAATCGGGGAAGGCGCGTCATATAACGTTCCTTTCGCGGGATTAAAGGGCAATCTCACCCCGCCGAGCGATGTGCGTCAGCGCGACAGGCCAATGCGCGGCGAGTTGCGATTCCAGCGCGCGACCAGCATCAGCGACCCGATGCAGATCATGTTGGTCAGCATCGAAGATCCGCCATGGCTGAGGAAAGGGAGGGGGATGCCGACCACGGGTGCGAGGCCCATGACCATCATCAAATTGATCGCGACATAGAAGAAGATCGTCGCGGTCATCCCGCTCGCGAGCAGCTTGCCGAACCTGTCGTTCGAGCGACGGGCGACCATCAGTCCCCAGCGCAGGATAATCGCGTAAAGAACGAGGATCAGCATCCCACCCAGGAACCCCCACTCCTCGGCCATGGTGGCGAAGATGAAATCGGTGTGCGGTTCGGGGAGGTAGTGGAGGTGGCTTTGCGAGCCTTCATTGAAGCCCTTGCCAGTCAGCCCCCCCGAACCGATGGCGATTTTCGATTGGGTGATCTGATAGCCTTCACCCAGCGGGTCGCTCTCGGGGTCGAGGAAGGTGGTCACTCGCTGCTGCTGATAGGGCTTGAGCCCGAAGAAGAAGGCGAGCGGAGCAATCGCCGCGGCGATACCGCCCGCGATCAGGAACCAGCGCAGCGGCAGTCCGGCGAAGAACATGACCAGAAAGCCCCCGAAGGCGATCGCGAGCGAAGTGCCCAGGTCCGGTTGCAGAAGGACCAGCGCGATGGGTGCGCCGATAATGCCCAGCGCGGGGACCAGGCCGCGCCAGGTGGGGATCATTCCGTGTGGCAGGACCGAGTAGAATTTGGCAAGCGCCAGCACGACTGCCGGCTTCATCAGTTCGGAGGGCTGCAATTGCATGAAACCGAGATTGAGCCAGCGCTGGGCGCCGCCGCCCAACTGGCCGATCGCTTCCACCAGCACCAGCAGCAGAAACACCGCGACATATATAGGATAGGCCAGAAAGCTGACGAAGCCGCGTGAGAAGCGCGTCATGACGAAGGCCATCACCAGGAGCACGCCGAAACGCACCAGATGCGAGGACGCGTAAGGTTCGAAATTGCCCGCGGCGGCAGAGAAAAGGACCAGCGCGCCGAATCCGACCAGCCCCAGCAAGGGAAACAGCATCTGCCACGGTTGGCGCGCGATGGGTGCGGGGACGATACTCATGTGCCGGCGGGGCCCGTGGGCGCGGCGACCGGCGTACTGCCGGGAATGGGCGTGGGTGCCGGGCCGGGCAGGGGAGCCGAGGCAGGCGCGCGGCCGCTCCCGACGGGGTTGGCTTCCTCGCGCGGGGTTACCACTTCGCTGGCGATGGTTTCGCTTTGTCGGGCAGCCAGGCGCGCCTCGGCCTCGACCTGGTCGAAGATTTCCTCGCTTCGCGTGGGGGCTGCCTCGACCGCCTCGCCTGCTGCCGCCGCATAGGCGGCATACTTGCGCGCCAGTCTCTCCTGCGCATTGCCTCCCCATTGGTCTTCGAGCGCGCGCAGGGCTTCCATGCCTTTTGCCGGATCGAACAGGAAAGTCATGACATCGCGCGCAATGGGATAGGCTGCGCCCGAGCCTCCCCCATGCTCGATGACCACTGCTCCTGCATATTTTGGCTTGTCGAACGGGGCGAAGAAGATGAACAGCCCATGATCGCGATACTTCCACGGGCCCGATTTGCCGTCGGACAGGTTGAGGCCGACGACCTGCGCGGTCCCCGTTTTGCCCGCCATCAATATATCCTCGAACGGCAGGCGACCGCGCCCTGCGGTACCTGGCCCGTTAACCACATCGCTCATCGCCTGGCGCACATAGGTCACGTGTTCAGGGGAGAAATCGACCTTGTCGAACCCGACGATCGGCTTCGCGCGGTTGAGCCGCGGCTCGATGTGCCGGCCCGTCGCCAGACGCGCGCTCATGACCGCCAGCTGCAGCGGGTTGGCAAGCATGTAGCCCTGGCCGATCGTGGCGTTGACCGTGTCATAGGCCTGCCACTCGCGCTCGTATTTGCGCATCTTCCATGCGGGGTCGGGCACGGTGCCGTAAAACTGGCTGGTTACCGGCAGATCGAATTCCTGTCCCATGCCGCACACGCGCGCCATCTCCGCGATCGGGTCCATGCCCACACGCTGCGCCATGGTGTAGAAATAGACGTCGCAGGATTGGTAGATGCCCTTGGCCATATCGACGGTGCCATGTCCGCCGCGCTTCCAGCATCGGAACACCCGGTTGCCGACGCGAAGGCCACCGCCGCACCCCACCGTATCGCCCGGGTCGACGCCTTGCTTGAGCAGCGCCATGGACACCATCGGCTTGACCGTGGAGCCTGGAGGATAGAGCCCCTTGAGCACCTTGTTGCGCAGCGGAACGCGCTCGTCGTCACGCAGCATCGCATATTCGACCCGCCCGATGCCCGCGGAAAAGCTGTTGGGATCGAAGCTGGGCATGGAAGCCATGCACAACAGATCGCCTGTTTCGCAGTCCATCACCACGACCGAGCCCGATTCGAGGCCGATGCGCCGCGCCGCGTAATCCTGCAGCGGTCCGTCGATGGTCAAATGGACCGGATCACCCTGGACATCTTCGCGGGTTTCGAGATTGCGCACGATCCGCCCCGAAGCGGTGACCTCCACCCGTCGGGCGCCGGGAATGCCCCGCAATTCCTGCTCGAACTGCTTTTCCAGGCCATCCTTGCCGATCTTGAATCCGGGGGTGATTAGAAGGGGGTTGTTCTCCTCCTCGTATTCCTCCTCATTGGCGGGGCCGACATAGCCGATCAGATGGCCGACGCTCGGTCCGGTGGGATAGAAGCGCGAGAAGCCGCGCTGGGGAATGACGCCGGGCAGATCGGGCAATCGTACGCTGATGGCAGCGAATTGGTCGTAATCGAGGCCGGCAGAGACCTCGACCGGCTGATAGCTCGGCGATTCCTCGATTCGCTTGGCGACGTCGGCCGCGGTCGCCTCGTCCATCTCGAGCAATTGCGAAAGCTCCGCGAGCGTATCATCGACATCGACCAGCCGTTCGGGAATGACATCGACGCGAAAGTCCGCCCGGTTGGAGGCGAGGGGCGCGCCATTGCGATCGAGCAGCCAGCCACGACGCGGAGGTATCAGCGAGAGATTGACGCGATTGCTCTCCGATTCGAGTGTATACCTCTCGTTTTCCGCAATGGCGATGTAAGCCATCCGACCCGCGAGGATCATCCCGAGCCCGCCCATGCCAGCGCCGATCACGAAACTGCGCCGGGAGAAGGCGCTATCGAGAGTCGAGGCGCTGACGAGCTCGCGCTTGCCGCTGCCCAGGCTCATGCGATCTTGCGCCAGCGCGTCAGACGCAACCGGTCGAGCCCGGAAACCAGCCGGGCGGCAAGGGGGAAGAGGAAAATCGACAACACGATCTGTGGCCCCAAGGCGATCGCTGCGGGCAGAGTGGGCTCTGCGCCCGACAGCAGCAGGGTGGCGGGGACATAGAGCACCAGGGCTAAACCGGCAGTGAACCAGTCCTGGACGAAGGTGCGCCAGGGAAACCGGGTTTCGACCCGATCGATCGCGATCAGCGTAATCGACCATAGCAGGATGGCGCAGCCCAGCGGTTGCCCGCTGAAGAGATCGTCGAACAGACCCAGCGGAAAGCCGGCCCACACGGGCAACAGGCCGGGCCTCACCAGCCGCCAGGCAATCAGCATGAGGAAGCCGAGCGGGGGCACCACCGGCAGCCCGGTTGCGATGAAGAAAATCGGCAAGACGGAGCAGAGCAGGATCGACCCCCAGGGGACTATGCTGGCGAGCAGGGTCGAATGCGAACGGTTGATGCGGCTGCCGTAAGCGTCGCTGCGTGAGCGGGGATTAAGCCGCTCCATCAGTCGGTGAGCTCGCGCGATATCGGCGTGGCGGCCCCGGTAACGGCCTCACCTTCGAAAATGGGCAGCACCGCTACGTAATCGGTCGCGGCGGGATCGCTGACGATACGGGCGAGGGCGCCATCATCGGTTTTCTCCGTGACGATCGCGACCGCAATCCCGGGCTGATAATAGCCGCCTGTGCCGCTGGTCACGAACAGATCGCCTTTCGCCAACGGGTTGATCCCGAGGTTGATCAGCCGAATACGGAGCAGGCCGTCGCCGCGTCCTTCAGCAAAC
>JBBSMH010000153.1:0-5464 GCA_038233275.1 Sphingomonadales bacterium
ATCGACCAGCAGGCTCGCCACCAGCATCGCGGTCGGCCACCAGACCGCTTCCCACAATTGTGCCAGCATCCCGATTTTCGGCAACACGGCGTGAAGCGCGACGACAGGTAGCAGCAGGAGCGGCACGAGCAGGATGTAATTGACGATCCAGATGCCGAAATTGGTCAGGCTCTCGCGTTTGCTTCGCGTAAAGGCCTTTCGCACACCCCTTCCCTTCACCGCCAGCGCGAGCAGCAGAAAGACCCCCGCCATCGGGACGATCGCGGTGATGGCGTTCCTGGCCGGGAGCAGTAGCACTTCCATGGTCCGCTTTTGCAGCGGCTATGGGAAACAAAGGGTTAATTTGGCCGCGTAACGCCCGGGCCCACCATCAGTCCGCGTTGTACGAAGAATTGCGCCGGTGCAAAATCGCTGAATTCCCGCCACGGCAATCCCTCGCGTTCGGCGAATGCGATGAATTCGCAGCGCGCGGCAGGGACATCGCCTTCTGACGGATTGTCCGCCTTGTCGCTGTTGTCGAGATAGATGATGCCGCCGGGCGCAAGGACCCGGAGCGCAGTGTCGACGCAGGCGTCGCGCCACGGCCCGTCGATCATCACGAGATCGTACAGGCCATCCAGTTCTGGCGATGCGAATGCTTCGCGCTCAGGCGCAGCTCGATAGTCGACGTGGGACAATCCGCTCAGCTGACGGGAAATCCTCGCATGCCACTCGCTGTTGCTCTCCACCGAAACGAGATGCGCGCAGCGCTCCGCATACCACCGGGTCGATTGGCCCGAGCCGAATTCGAGCACGCGCGCACCGGGGCGGGATGCGAGAAACGCCGCGATGTGGCGCTGAGCGTCATATGAAATCCACGGCCGTTCGGGCAGGCGGCCCCAAGCGACCCGCAGAGCACCACTGGCGAAAGCGCGCGGCAGATTGCGAAATACACGAGAAATCGAGGCGCGCTGGCCCAGGGCGTCGTGCAGACGGGTCGGGCGCGATTCACTTCCGGCTACGAGCTTGCGCCAGATGCCAACCACGCGATAGCCGTCCTCAGGTCGCGGAAACCGAAAGGAACCCCGGCTGCGGACCGTTCCATTCGGCCGCGTCTTCCGATTGGATGTTCTCCGCCCCTGATGAGGCTGACTTCGGGTTCGGCTCTTTCGATTTGGCAGGCGATTTGGCACGCCTGGGCTGTTTCGCCTTGGGCAGGGCCTCGTCGGTGCTATCCTGGGGCCGGTCACGCTTGGGCTGTTTCGCCTTGACGGGCGGGGCCTCGTCGTTGCTGTCTTGGGGCCGGTCACGCTTGGGCTTCGCCTCGGCGGACTTGTCCGCCGATCTCATTTCGACGCGAACATCCTTCTGGCCGAATACAGGGATGGCGCTGCCGGTCAGCTTCTCGACGTTTTCGATGGCTTCGGCATCTTCCTCCGCGACCAGGGTGAAGGCGCGTCCCTTCGCCCCCGCGCGGCCGGTCCGCCCGATGCGGTGAACGTAATCGTCCGGATGCCACGGAGTGTCGAAATTGAACACATGGCTCATGCCCTTGATGTCGAGGCCGCGAGCGGCGACATCGCTGGCGACGAGAAGATTGATGTCCCCCGACTTGAACCGTTCGAGCTCGCGCATGCGGCTGGTCTGGTCCATGTCGCCGTGAATTTCCCCGCTGGCGAACCCGTCGCGCTGCAGATATTTGTTGAGTTCGCGCACCGTCGTCTTGCGGTTGGCGAAGATCAGCGCGGTTTCCACCAGATCGTGCTGCAGCAACCAGCGCAGCGTTTCGCGCTTCTGGCGCGCTTTTACCGGCACTTTGAAGGCAGTGATGTCCTTGTTGGTGCTGGCGGCCCGGCTGACCTCGATCCGCTTGGGGTTGGTCAGGAATTTCTTCGCCAGCTTCTCGATCGGCGGCGGCATGGTCGCCGAGAACAGCATCGTCTGGCGCTGTTCGGGAAGCTTGGAACAGATGAACTCGATATCCGGGATGAAGCCCATGTCGAGCATCCGGTCCGCCTCGTCGATGACCAGCAGTTCGCAACCGTTGAGGAGGATCTTGCCCCGCTCGAACAGGTCCATCAGCCTGCCCGGCGTCGCGATAAGCACGTCCACCCCCTCGTTGAGCGCCTTGATCTGGTCGCCCATCTGCACGCCGCCGATGAGCAGCGCCATCTTGAGATCGTGATTCTTGCCGTATTTCTCGAAATTCTCCGCCACCTGCGCGGCCAGTTCCCGCGTCGGTTCGAGGATGAGCGAACGCGGCATCAGGGCACGACGACGCCCGCTGGCCATCACATCGATCATCGGCAGAACGAAGCTGGCGGTCTTGCCGGTCCCGGTCTGCGCGATGCCGATGATGTCCTTCATCATCAGCACGGGCGGGATCGCTTCGGCCTGGATCGCAGTGGGCGTGGAATAGCCGGCGTCTTCGACGGCCTTGAGCAGTTCGGGGGAAAGGCCGAGGTCGGCGAAAGTCATGCGGTGTCGCGTCGATCTGTAATATCGGTGGGTTGGAAGCACGCAGGACGATTACACGCCCCGAGCGCCGCGTCCATCGCGGAAACACCCGTCAAAGTCAAGAAACCTTGTCGGAGGCCCAGGCGATGCGGGCCGCCCTCAGCTGCCCGCAGGCACCAGCTGGCTGAACCCGGAAACGCTGCACTTGGCCCCGCTGCGCGACAACAATTTGTCGCGATCGACGCACAGGCTCCCATCCCCCGAACGCTCGACGTAGAAACCCGAATAGAAATCGCGCGAAGAACACGCCTTCTCGAGCTGCGCGAGAATCAGCCGCCGGTCGTTCAGATAGAGGAGGAGGCGATCGCCCTGCTGCGCCCTGACGGCGCCGATGGAAGCCATCGGAAGGCAATCTCCGAAGTCACGCTCGAGAAAACGCGGCTGCGCTTCGCTGCGCGTGGGCATGTCCGCCATCATGCTCTGCCTGACGGGGCTGGGCCGAGGGGAAATGCGCAGAATGACGCGCTGTTCGATACGCACCTGATTGAATGCCGGCACCAGATAAGACGCCGCCATCGCGACCCATGAGGGCGCGCGTCTGTTTGACGGGGCTCTGGCCTTGGGCGCATCCTGCGCCGAGGCCTCCTCCGTCAGTTGCGACGATTTCGTCTGCGTCACCCCATCACCGACCATGCCGGAAAAGACGAGCGCCATAGGCGCGGCAAGGGCGAGCAGGCTGTTCATTCTGCGAGGTCTCGGTTCCTTCTCCGTTCGGGCGAGCCTGTCCTGTCCGGGCCAGCTTGAATATCGGCTTAATTCCCCGACCGGCATAGGCAAGATCTGTCGACAGGACGGCCAAGTGTGGCATAGCCGCCGCATGTCGCAAGCCGGACCTCGAAAGAAAGCCTTCCTCGATGCCGCGCACAATCTGCTTGGTGAGCGCGGACTGACCTGCGATCCCGAGTTGCTCGATCCGTGGCTAAGCGACTGGCGCGAGCGTTATCGCGGCGCGGCGCTGGCAATGGCGCAACCCGCATCCACCGCAGAAGTTAGCCAATTGGTGCGATTGTGCGCACAGCACCAGGTGCCGATCGTCCCGCAAGGCGGCAATAGCGGCATGTCAGGTGGCGCGACCCCCGATTCCACCGGCACAGCAGTGCTCCTGTCGCTACGGCGGATGAACACCATTCGCTCTATCGATTCCCAGGCGCGGCAAGCAGTTTGCGACGCCGGGGTCGTGCTCCAGACGCTCCACGAAGCGGCCGACGACCACCACATGCGGTTCCCCCTGACGCTGGGCGGCAAGGGCTCGGCGACCATCGGCGGGCTGATCTCGACCAACGCAGGTGGAACGCAGGTGCTGCGGCACGGCACGATGCGCGCGCAAGTTATGGGGCTGGAGGCGGTGTTGGCCGACGGATCGGTGCTCAACGCGCTGACACCGCTGAAGAAGGACAATCGCGGCTTCGATCTCAAGCAATTGCTGATCGGTTCGGAAGGCACGCTGGGGATCGTCACCGCCGCGACGCTTCGCCTCCTCCCTGAAATCGGCGGCCGGATCGTCGCCTGGGCGGGTCTGGCTTCTATCGGCGCCGCCCGCCAATTGCTGGTCCATTGCGAGAAGGTGGCGGGAGACGCGCTGGAGGGCTTCGAAGTCATTCCGAAGCATTCGCTCGCCGCCGTGCTCGATCACCTGCCCGACTCGAAAGCGCCGCTTGCCGGACAGCACGAATGGCACGCCTTGATAGAATTGGTTGCTTCGCAAGGGCAGGCCGAGGCACTTGGAGAGCAGGCCGAACGCATGCTTGCAGAAGCGATGGAGCGGGGCCTGCTCGAGGACGCCGTGATCGCTGCCAATGAGGCGCAGGCGGAGACCCTCTGGCTATTGCGCGATTCGATCGCTCCGGCGGAGCGCGCTGTCGGCCCGGCGATGCAGCACGATATAGCGGTTCCCGTCGCGCGAATGGCCGACTTCGTCGAAGCGGCGGTCCCGCAGGTGGAGCAGGAGTTTCCAGGGATACTGGCAGTAGCCTTCGGCCACTTGGGCGATGGCAATATCCACTTCCATGTGCTCGCGCCTCCCGATGCCGATCGGTGTAAATGGGAAGAAGCCCAGGGCAAGGCGATCAGCGTCTTCGTGCACGATCTCGTCACCCGTTGGGGCGGCTCGATCAGCGCCGAGCACGGGATCGGCCAGATGAAGGTCGATGAGCTGGATCGTCTCGGTGATCCCGTGGCGCTCGCCACAATGCGCGCGATCAAGCAAGCGCTCGACCCGCAAGGTATCCTCAATCCGGGTAAACTCGTGCCGCTTGCGCCCACGACCGGCAGGCATTAAGGCGCGCGCTTCATGCGTACAGGCGAATCCGCTTGGATCCGCCGGCGCACCGACATTCCTGACGATCCGGAGAGATTCCATGGCCAGCGCGCCGCAGCCCACCTTGCCCCTGTTCTACAACGACCTGATGCCGCTCAACAGTCAGGATCACGCCAAGTGGAAAACCAAGCCACTGGAAAATGCCGAGTTCCTGAAGAACCAGCACGCCATCCCGATCACCGTAGATGAATTCGTGCAGGCCCAGCGCAGTTTCCCGATCGTATTCTCTTCTGGCGACAACCCCCTACCGTTGGCGCTGATGGGCATGAACGAGGGCGTGAACACCTTTGTCGACGACGAGGGCAAGATCAACGAGGCTGTCTATCTTCCCGCATACGTCCGCCGCTATCCCTTCATGCTCGCTAAACTCAAGCCCGATACCGACGATCTCTCGCTGTGCTTCGACCCTACGGCGGGCATCCTCGGCGATTTCAAGGACGGCGAAGCGCTGTTCACCGAGGAGGGGAAAGCCAGCGACGCGACCAAGCGGATCCTGGATTTCTGCGAGCACTTCGAGCAGGCCGGACACCGCACCAAGGCGTTCATCGAAGAGCTGAAGAAGAACGAATTGCTGATGGATGGTGAGATTGCCATCACCTCTCAGGACAATCCCGATCAGCCGTTTACCTATCGCGGTTTCCAGATGGTCAA
>JBBSMH010000154.1:0-5450 GCA_038233275.1 Sphingomonadales bacterium
CAGCCACCCCAGCCCAACTCGTAATAGGCCCAGTATGAGCCGGCGGTTATTCCCAGCGTGAGGAACACCCAGGCGCCGAGCACCCAAGGGCGCATGACGCGGGCGAACTCGGGCGTGACCTGTCGCGTCAACAACGCCCCGACCGCGAAGCTGAACGCAACCGACAGGCCGACATAGCCGAAATAGAGTGTCGGCGGATGCATCGCCAGGCCGATGTCCTGAAGCAGCGGGTTGAGCCCCTGTCCTTCGGCGGCAGGTATCGGCAACCGTTCGAACGGGTTCGAGCTGAGCAACAGGAAGGCGTAGAACCCTAGCGCGACGAAGCCCTGCGCGGCGAGCGTGGCCTGCATCGTGCGTTCGGGCAGCCGCCGCTCGATCCAGGCGATCAATGCGCCTGACAGCGCCATGACGGTCACCCACAGCAGCATCGAGCCTTCATGATTACCCCACGCACCCGATAGCTTGAATATCACGGGCTTCATCGAATGCGAATTTGCCGCGACCAGTTTGACCGAGAGATCGGTTATCGCAAACAGCCACAGCAGCATCGCGAAAGCCACCGCCGCCAGCACGCCCTGCGTCACCGCGGCAGGACGGGTGAGCAGCGCCATTTCCGATGGGTCGCCCCCGCGGACAGCCACTGCACCTGCCACCAGTTGCAGTGCGGCCAAGGCCGCCGCGAGCCACAGCGCGACAAGTCCAAGCTCGGCGATCATTCCAGGCCGACCGTTGTTTCTTCGGCCATTTTCGCCGCGCGGTGCTGCTCCATTTCCTGCAGCTCGCGAGGCACGTAATTCTCGTCGTGCTTGGCGAGCAAATTTTCTGCGACGAACACTCCGTCCGCGCCCAGGGTTCCCTCTGCCACCACGCCGGATCCCTCCACGAAAAGGTCCGGCACGATCCCGCTGAAGCGCACCGGTACGCGGGCATCATCATTGCCAGTCACCGCGAAGCGGATCGTCACCCCGTCCGGGAGGGTCTCGAGCGAGCCCGGTTCGACCATGCCGCCTAGCCGCACCGCCTGCCCGACCTGGGGCGGATCGGCCTGCATCTGTTCGGGCAGGTAGAAATAGCTTGCCTGGTTGCGCAGGGCGTAGGCCGCAAGCAGGCCTGCGCCCACCAGCGCGACCAGTGCCACCCCGACCAGGATCAGCCGCTGGTGCTTGGGTTTGAGCGCGCTCATCTGCCGCGCGCCTTGTCCCGCCGCATCTCGGCCCGGCGCATTTCGACCCAGCTCCAGCCGATCATCGCCAGCGTGCCGAAAATGCCGACAGCATAGGCCGCGAGGACGAAATCCCACTGGTCCAGCGCTTCCTTCACCCCGCCACCTCGTTCGCTCGGCGGCGCAGCCTCGCCTCGGCCTGGATAATCGCCAGCAAGGCACGCATGCGCATCAGGACCACTGCCCCAAAGATGAGCGAGAAGCCCGCCACGCTCAGCAGCAAGGGTCCAAGAAACTCGGCGTCGATAGCGCTCTTGCCCATGGTGATGCTGGGCGGCTGGTGGAGCAAATTCCACCACACCACACTACGATTGATGATCGGGATATTGATTGCCCCGAGTAGCCCGAAAATCGCCGGAATACGGGGGCTCACGCCTTCTCGCTCGGCAGCCTGCGCCAACGCGATGTAGGCGGCATAGAGGAACAGCAGCACCAGCATGCTGGTCAGCCGCCCGTCCCATACCCACCAGGTGCCCCAGGTAGGCCTACCCCAAATCGACCCGGTGATCAGGCACAGTGCAGTGAACACAAAGCCTGGAACGGCGGCTGCGCGCGCAGCGAGGCTAGCCAGCGGATGACGCCACACGAGGAAGACGACGCTTGCCACCGCAATCGCGGTCCAGCCGCCCATGCCGAGCCAGGCAGTTGGAACATGCAAGAAAAGGATGCGCACCGTTTCGCCCATCAGCCGGTCGGGCGGAACGAAGAAAAATCCCCAGGTGAGCGCCACTCCGGTCAACAGCATTCCCGCCGCGAGCAGCAGCGGAGTCAGCCAGCGAGCAATCGAAAGAAAGCGCTTGGGATTGGCAAAGCCATGCATCGAATATCCGTCCGGTACCTGTTTTACAGGCCCCCCGCCCCCCCGCAAGGGCTCGTTTCAGCGCCCGATCAGCTTTTGCGCCATCCGGTCGGCCACCTGGTCGGGCGACACGCCTTCGTTGTCGCTGATCTGCCAGATTTCTTCCAGCCGGCCGGGAATTTGCGCGATCCGCTTGCGCACCTCGTTGATATCGCACGGATTGCCCTTGGTGCGGCACAGGTACTCGAGCGTAACGCTGATGATTCCTCCGGCGTTGAGCACGTAGTCGGGCGCGTAGAGAATGCCGCGCTCGAAGAGTTGCTGCCCGTGATGCGCGCGGGCCAGTTGATTGTTGGCCCCCCCGGCGACTATCGAGCAATCGAGCCGCGCGATGCCCTGATCGTCGAGGACCGCCCCAAGCGCATTGGGGCTGAAGACATCGCAGGCGACGCTCATGATGGCATCCGAAGCGCAGGTTTCGGCGTCGAGTTCCTCGGCCAGCGCCGCCGCCCGTCCCTCCTGTATATCCGACAGCGTCAGCTTTGCGCCATCCTTGTACAGCAGCCTTGCGACCCCGCCACCGACGCTGCCGGTGCCCTGGATGGCGACATGCACGCCGTCAAGATCGTCGCGGCCAAGCTTGTGACGCACCGCGGCCTTGATGCCGTGATAAATCCCCATCGCGGTAAAGGGTCCGGGATCGCCGCCGGCCGCGTCTTGCCCGGCCACGGGAAGACCCGAGACATATTGGGTGCGCTCGGCCACCCGCACCATGTCCAATTCGCTGATGCCGACGTCCTCGGCGGTGACGTATTTGCCGCCAAGCGCCTCAACCGCATCGGCGAACGCCGTCAGCATTTCGGGGGTCTTGGTCTTGGTGTCGTCGGCCAGGATCACTGCCTTGCCGCCGCCCATGGGCAGACCGGCCATCGCGTTCTTGTAACTCATTCCCCGGCTCAACCGCAGGGCATCGCGCATCGCGTCGTTCGGCTCGTCATAATGCCAAAAGCGCGTGCCCCCCGCTCCGGGCCCCAGGTGGGTCGAATGAATCGCAATGATCGCGGTCAGTCCGCAGCGGGGGTCGCGCACGACCTCCACCAGTTCGTGGTCATCGTAATCCGCTTCGGTCCAGAAGGCTGTCATGGAGTAAGGGCCCCCGTCATCTAAGGCGCGAAAATTACAGGAAGAAATGGGGCGATCGAGGGGTCTCGAACCCCCGACCTCCGGTACCACAAACCGGCGCTCTAACCAACTGAGCTACGATCGCCACATGCCCCGCACGAACCGCCTCGGTCCGCCTGAAGCGAGGGGCCTGATACGCGCGCCGACGGGTGCGTCAAGTCACCTGCCGCGGAGCGGAAGGCGTGTTGCATAGCACCTCCAATATGTGAAGCGAAAAAGCCCATTTCACCCGCTCCGCGCAACTATCTTTCCCCCTTGCCTGCGGGACGGCGATGCGTATCGTTCCGCAGATGGTCGGAGGAGAATCGTCGGTCGAACGGCTGCTGTCGCATGAAGGAATGCAGCGGATACCCAGCGACAAGCTCGTGCTGTTCCAATGCCGCGAATACGTGGGCGAGGCGCTTCGCGAGCCGCTTATCCGGCTGATCGATGCGGGGCGTCGCCCCTCGACCATAGCCGACGACAATGGCGACGCCTATTTCCGCACCAGCGAGACCTGCGACCTTTCGCCGGAGGAGCCCGCTGTGCGCGAGCTGGAAACCATGTTGAGCCGGCTTTCCGGCATCGACCCCGCGCATGGCGAACCCCTGCAAGGCCAACGCTACGACATTGGCCAGGAGTTCAAGCCGCACACTGATTATTTCGCGCCCGACGGAGAGGATTTCGCCAGATTCTGCTCGGTCGCCGGTCAGCGCACCTGGACCTTCATGATCTACCTCAACGAGCCGGCGGCAGGGGGAGCGACGCGCTTCAAGACCCTTGGGAAGACTATCCAGCCAGAGGCGGGCAAGCTGATATGCTGGAATAACCGGCGGGCCGACGGGCGGGTCAATCCCAACACGCTACATCACGGAATGAAGGTCCGCAGAGGGCTGAAGTATGTGATCACGAAATGGTATCGCGAACGTCCCTGGAGCTGACGATGCAGAAAGAGCGGCCCCACGGGGACCGCTCTTTCTGCAGCTCCATCAGCCGAACGGGTTCGATAAGGTTACTTCTTGAGCGAAAGCCCGCCGAAGCGCTTGTTGAAAGCGGCGACGCGGCCACCCTCCTGAAGCTGCTGCTTGCCGCCCGTCCATGCCGGGTGGCTCAGCGGATCGATATCGAGCGTCAGCGTGTCACCTTCGCTGCCCCAGGTGGAGCGCGTCTGGAATTCGGTGCCATCGGTCATCTTGACCGTGATCATGTGGTAGTCGGGGTGTAAGTCGGCCTTCATGGCATCATATCCTTGTAGCTACGGAACGGTACCGACCGGTCCAGCTGTATGTGGAAAGGCGGGCCACATAGCGTGGCCCCAGCAAAATACAAGCTCAGTCTGCGGGCGGATCGGCAATCATGGCGGTGAATTCACATTCCGTCGTAACCTTGCCATCGACGCTGCCGCGCCCTTTGAACTTGTAGACGCGGCTGCGCTTCTGGAGAAATTCGACCTCGAGATCGAGCAGGCAGCCGGGCGTCACGGGTCTGCGGAACTTGGCCCCGTCGATCCCCATGAAATAGACCAGCTTGCCGGTACCGGCCAGTTCGAGAGTCTCGATGCCGAGAATCGCGGCGGCTTGCGCGAGCGCTTCGATCTGAAGCACGCCCGGCATGATCGGAGCGCCGGGAAAGTGTCCCTGGAAGAAATCCTCGTTGAAGGTCACCGCCTTCACCGCGTGGATTTTCTCGCCGAGTACGATCGACCTCACCCGGTCGACCAGCAGCAGGGGGTAGCGATGCGGCAGCGCCTTCAGCACCTGCCGGATATCGAGACCGCTTTCGTTCATCGCCGCACCCTGTTTGCCGTTCGAGCGGCCTAGCGGCCCGACGGCTGCTGCGCGGGTTGCTGCTGCTGCTGCGCGGCCTGCTGTTGCGCGGCGGCGACCATGACCTGCTGCACGGTCTGATGCAGCGCCATGGTGTCCCTTCGGGGCTGATAATTGGCCGGAGGCGTGGTCTGGACCGAAGGCATGCGTTGATTGAGCGCATTGACGATGTCTCCGGTCACATTGACCGAATCGGGAGCGTACTGGATGGCATCGGGCGAAAGCATGATCTGGATTTTCTTCTGCTGGACCACCTGGTTGCGCGCGTTGTCATAATCGTTGATCAACTGCTCGATGGCATAGGCCTGCGCCAGCACGATCGGCTGCGTCAGCTGGCCCACCTGCTGTTCCTTCTGCTGGATTTGCTGGACCACCGAGGGGTTGGCGCCGATTTCCGCTTCGGTGAGCTGGCCGTCGTTGTTGGTGTCCAGGCTGCGCTGCA
>JBBSMH010000155.1:0-5430 GCA_038233275.1 Sphingomonadales bacterium
GCCGGTGGGTTTGCCACCTTCGGCGTCGTTCGCGCTCACCACTGCACAGGGGCGGCGGATCAGGCGATCGCGCACCTTCAATTGGAGGCGCGGATGGTAATGGCCCGAAAGCTCCGGCCGCATTTCTCCCTTGCTGGCGCGGTGGCGCAGGATCACGCCGCCGAGTTCGAGCTCCTCGACAAGCGTGCCGCCGCAAACAGCTTCCATCTCGGGATCGTGGTTTCCGGTGATCCACACCCAATCGACCGCGCGAGTCAGCGCCGCGAGCATGCCGCAGGCGTACGGTTCGAGCCGTGCCGAGCCGTCCGAATCGTGGAAATTGTCGCCCAGCGTGATCACGCGCCGCGCGCCCGTCTCGCGGATCGCCAGCGCCACCCGTTCGAGCGTTTCGCGGCTGTCATAGGGCGGGATTGGCTGGCCGTGACGGGCGTAGAAGCTCCCTTTTTCCAGATGCAGGTCGGCGACCAGGAGCGCGCGCTCGCGCGGCCAGTAGAGAGCGCGCGTCTCTGTAAGGAACCATTCCTGGTCTGCGAACGAAAGGGGAACCATGACTGGCTATTGCCCTGCTGGATTCAGCTTGGCAAGGGGATTGGATGACCGACTGGACCGAACACACGGAAAGGGCGCGCAGCTGGTTCGAGGACCTGCGCACACGCATCTGCGCTGAATTCGAAAGCATCGAGCGCGAGGCAGGGTCCGGGGCGGCATTCGAATACACCGCTTGGACGCGCGAGGAAGAGGGCAATGCCGACCCTGGGGGCGGCACACGCGCGTTGATGAAGGGCAAGGTGTTCGAAAAGGTCGGGGTAAATGTGTCCACGGTGCGCGGCAATTTCGCGCCCGAATTCGCCGGCACAATCAACGGTGCGAGCGCGGAAGACCCAGGCTTTGCGGCGACGGGGATCAGCCTGGTCGCGCATATGGCGAATCCGCACGTGCCCGCAGTGCACATGAACACGCGCTTCCTTGTCACCGGCAAGGCCTGGTTCGGGGGCGCGGCGGACCTTAATCCGCCAATCCCCTTTCGGGAAGACACCGAAGCTTTCCACGCGCGCTTTCGCGCCGCCTGCGCCGCGCACAACCCCACCTATTACGACCGCTTCAGCAAATGGGCGGAGGATTATTTCTTCATACCCCATCGGGGCGTCCATCGCGGGGTGGGGGGTATTTTCTACGATCACCTCGAGTGTTCGGACGAGGCGTCGTTCGACCGCAATCTGGCATTCACCAGGGACGTGGGCGAAGCCTTCCTCGACATCTTCCCGCAACTGGTCCGCAAGCGGAGGGAGAGCAACTATAGCGAGGCCGACAAGCGGACCCAGCTCGAATGGCGGGGCCGCTATGCGGAATTCAACCTTGTCTATGATCGCGGCACCCTGTTCGGCCTCAAGACCGGCGGCAATATCGACGCCATCCTCATGAGCCTGCCGCCCGAGGCGGTGTGGTCCTGAGAGACCAGCCTTTTAGAAAGGGCTCGGCAAAGGACGGGGCAGATTCCGCATTGCAATAAGCCCGGCCGCACCGCACATTCGAACTCCCATGCTGCGCCAGTACGAACTCGTAGAGCGGGTCAAACAATACGACCCCGATGCCGACGAGGCGCTGCTCAACCGTGCCTATGTCTATTCGGTGCAGAAACACGGGACGCAAAAGCGCGCCAGCGGTGATCCCTACTTCAGCCACCCGGTCGAGGTCGCCGGGCTGATGACCGACCTCCAGCTCGACCAGGAAACGATCGCCACCGCTCTGCTCCACGATACGGTCGAGGACACGCTCGCGACCATCGACGACATCGAGGAGAACTTCGGCCCGGAAGTGGCGCGGCTAGTCGATGGGGTCACCAAGCTTTCGAAGATCGAGCAGCTCCCGGAGGACGAACGCGCGGCGGAGAATCTGCGCAAATTCCTGCTCGCGATGAGCGAGGACATTCGCGTGTTGCTGGTGAAGCTGGCCGACCGGCTGCACAATATGCGCACTCTGCACTTCGTCAAATCGCCCGAGAAGCGCCAGCGCATCGCGCGCGAGACGATGGATATCTATGCCCCCTTGGCCGAGCGCGTGGGGATGTACGAATATATGCGCGAGATGCAGCTGCTCGCGTTTGAGCAGCTCGAGCCGGAAGCCCATGCGACAATCGGCAAGCGCCTGCAGCAATTGCGCGAGCAGGACGGCGGCCAGGTCGATGCCATCGCGCTGGCAATCAAGCAGGCGCTGGCGGAGGCCGGATTGAAGGTCGAGGTCTCCGGTCGGGAGAAGCACCCCTATTCGATCTGGCGCAAGATGGCCGAGCGGCATGTGAATTTCGAGCAGGTCACCGACATCATGGCGTTCCGCGTGCTGACCGAGAACGAGGCCGACTGCTATCGCGCCATGGGCGTCCTGCACACGACGTGGCAGTTCCTGCCGGGCAAGTTCAAGGATTATATCTCGACACCCAAAACCAATGGATACCGCAGCCTGCACACCAGCCTGATGTACGAAAACTCCATGCGGGTGGAGGTGCAGATCCGTACTCGCGAGATGCACAAGCTCAACGAATTCGGCTACGCTGCTCACTGGGCCTACAAGCAGGGCGAGCGTCCCGATGGCCAGGTCGGCTGGCTGCGCGATTTGATCGAGATTGTCGACGCCAGCCACGATGCCGAGGAACTGCTCGAGCACACCCGTCTGGCGATCTACCAGGACCGGATTTTCGCCTTCACCCCCAAGGGAGGCCTCTTCCAGCTGCCGAAGGGAGCGACGCCGGTCGATTTCGCCTTCGCCGTCCACACCGATCTGGGCGCCCAGACCGTGGGGGCAAGGATCAACGGCCGGCATGTTCCGCTGCGCACGCAGATTCACAATGGCGATGTGGTCGAGATCGTGAAAGGGCAGGATGCCGAACCGCAGCTGTCCTGGCTGAGCTATGTGGTCACCGGCAAGGCGCGCGCGGCGATCCGGCGCGCGGTCCGGCTCAAGGAACGGGCCGAGGTGGCAGAGCTTGGAAGGAAACTGTTCGATGAAATTGCCGGCCGCGTGCCCGCGCGGATCGGCAAGAAGGCGATCGCCAAAGCGCTCGAACGGCTCGATCTGCAGGAAGACGACGACCTGTTCTACGCCATCGGCGCGGCGAAGATCGACGATCGCGAGGTGATGGAGGCGCTGGTCCCGGGCTGCACGGCCGAATTGCCCGAGGCGCCTCAGTGGGGCAAGCGCGGCCTCTCGATCCGCGGATTGACGCCGGGCGTCGGCTACACGCTTGCCACCTGCTGCCACCCCGTTCCAGGCGACCGGATCGTGGGCACGCGCAAGACGGGGGAGAAAGTGGAAGTCCACACGATCGACTGCCACGAGCTCGCCAGCGGGATCGACGTCGACTGGATCGACCTGTCATGGGGGAAACGCGCCGCCGGAGCGGTCGGACGGTTACGCGCTACGCTCTACGATCGCCCCGGCACGCTGGCCGAAACCGCCGGAATCTTCGCGCAAAATCTCGCCAATGTGAAATCGCTCGATCAGGTCCAGCTCGACCATCCTTTCACCACCTACGAGATCGATCTCGAGGTTCAGGACCTGCCGCATCTCAACCGCATTGTCAGCGCGCTCAGGGCCAGCGACGCCATCGCGAGCGCGGAGCGCGTGTAACGGAGGCTATTCTGCCGAAACCCTGCGCACCGGTACCGGAATATTGCAGATGTCCGCGCCGCCTGCGGGCGCGATGAAAAACGGATCGCGGCGGTTGGCGCGGGCCTCGGCATAACGGGCAAAGGTTTCGCCCTCGGTGGAGAGGTACTCGAACTTCGGTTGCTTGTCCTCCGTCAGGTCGGCGGCGACGCGGATCGAGCGGATCGGCGTGCGCTTGCCCGCTTCATCCGCTGTATAGAACCCCAGCGCGCCCGAGCCGCGCGGCAGGCTGGAGAGATGCTCGATCCCTTCGACGATCCGCCCGACCAGTGCGATATTGCGGTCGAGATGGCGCGGCGCATGGCCGATGACGGTGTAGAGCTCGGCCCCCGTCCCCGCATCGGGCGAATAGCCGCGCCCGACCCCGACCGAGCTGTAGCAGTGGACCGGCCAGCGGGAGAGGGTGCGAGTATCCTCGCTAATCTGCGAAGCGACTGGCCACCCGCCTTCGAACCATGTCCAATCCGCGTAGCTGTCGAATAACTGCTCTTTGGGATGCCATAAGACGACGCTTCCCTCCGCGCCGACGATTGTTGCTGCGGAATAGTCCGCCTCGCTCGTCGCCTCCAGCCCGACCGGCAGCGCCCGCGCCTTCGCCGGGTCTTCGCTGTCGGGATCGCCCCACTGGACGACGTAATTGTCCTGCACGCGGTTGACCGTGATATCGTCGTACCAACCGGCGCGGGCCAGTGTGCGGATGTTTTCCACCCAGCCTTGCGAAAAGGGCGGCGGCATCAGCTGGATGATGACCGTCCGTTCGTTCCCCTCGCGATCGTCGGCAAGGCGCATCGACAGCAGCTCTTCCGCAGGGATCGCCACCCATTCCTCGGCGCTCGCCTGGGCGACGATCTCGTTCGGCGAGGGCACCACGCTTTCGGCCCCGGGCGGCTCCTCCTGCGCGGCGAGCGGGGCGGTGAGGGCGAGAGCGGCGGTCACCGCGAGGATCCTGGGTCTCATGGCTCCTATCGTGCCACTTCGCGGAACCAATAAAAAGCCCCTCTCCGCGCGATTTCGGGGGCGGGGAGGGGCTTTCAGGGCAGTGTTCGCAAAGGGAATGCCTTGCCGCGCAACACCGCCTTTGGGGAGGGGGCACAGACTATACGCGCGACCGGCTATTCTGGTTTCCGCTTCGTGCCTTGCGGAGCCAACACCTTGCCGCTAGAGGCGCGCGTTCTTGTTTGGCCTGCCTGCGCGCTTATGCGAGACGGGTTGCGATCCGGCCAGCCTTCGCACTCAAGCAGCGAAGCGATAGTGAGGACAAGAATGCGGAGCGGTGGCCGAGTGGTCGAAGGCGCACGCCTGGAAAGTGTGTATACGGTAACCCCGTATCGTGGGTTCGAATCCCACCCGCTCCGCCAGTTTCTAAATGCGAACCGAGATTATGGCCCTTTGAGGGGCCAGAAATCCCCAGCTTCCGCGCCGTTCTGGCGATACCGACCGAACCTTGGAGACTGCCGCGAAGGCCGAAATCGGTCTCTGATCTGCTTTTGTCTCTTTTCACCCGAACCTCGTCGGAAAAGGTTCGGTCAAGATGTTTCCTTTGATTTTAGTAATATGGCCGAAGACACCTTGCTCGTGTTTTCACGCTATGCCTTGGCAACCTTCTCAAGGCGGAGACCCGAGGTGGGCGTCATGTAGCGAAAGCATAAGTACATGCGAGTGACTGGGTTTGGGCCGGGAGCGGAAGGCCGGCTCCGGAGTTGAGTGGGTTGAGAAGCGGACGGTCCGCTTACGACCCGGTTGCTGTCGTTCAGCCGAATTCAGCCC
>JBBSMH010000156.1:0-5374 GCA_038233275.1 Sphingomonadales bacterium
CAGACAATTATGCGGGTCGATATATCTACTACGGGATCCGTGAATTCGGCATGGCCGCGGCGATGAACGGCATGGCGCTGCACGGGGGAATCATTCCCTATGGGGGCACCTTCCTGGTTTTTACCGACTATTGCCGCGGCGCAATCCGGCTCTCAGCGCTGCAGCAAGCGCGGGTGGTCTACGTCATGACGCACGACAGCATCGGGCTGGGCGAGGACGGGCCGACGCATCAGCCGATCGAACATCTCGCCTCGCTGCGTGCGATGCCAAACCTGCTGGTCATGCGGCCTGCCGACGCGGTGGAGACCGCCGAATGCTGGGACATCGCGCTGCGTGAAAAGGATCGGCCTACCGTCCTCGCTCTAAGCCGGCAGGGATTGCCCCAGGTCCGCAACGCGCCCGACCAGAGCAACCAGTCAGGCAAGGGGGGCTACCGGCTCAAGATGGCGGGCAATGCGCCCAAAGTGACGCTGATTGCAACGGGGAGCGAGGTTCACCTCGCGCTCGAATGTGCCGAACTGCTCGAGAAGGAGGGTATCGGTGCGCAGCTGGTGTCGATGGTCTGCACCGAACTGTTCGACGAGCAGGACGCTGCGTATCGCTCGGACATGCTTCCGAAGGACACGCTCAAGGTGTCTATCGAGGCGGCAAGCACATTCGGGTGGGAACGCTACACGGGCCTCGACGGCCTCAACATCGGGCTCGACCGTTTCGGCGCTTCGGCGCCGGCGGAAGACCTGTTCGCAAAATTCGGCTTCACGGCGGATGCGATCGTTCCTAAAATCTTGAACAAATTGAACGGATAGGCAGGAGTTTCTTTCATGGCGACCAAGGTTGCAATCAATGGCTTCGGACGCATCGGCCGCCTGGTGGCGCGCGCTCTTCTCGAGCGCGACGATCACGATTTCGAGCTGGTGGCGATCAACGATCTTGCCGATACCGAATCCAACGCGCTGCTGTTTCAGTATGACAGCACGCACGGCCGTTTCCCCGGCACGGTCGAAGTCGGTGAGAAGGCGATCATCGTCAACGGTAGGACCATTCAAGTCACCAGCGAGAGGGAGCCCGGCAAGCTGCCGCACGGCGACATGGGCGTGCAACTGGTGCTCGAATGTACCGGCTTCTTTCAGTCGGACGAGGCGGCGCGCCCGCACATCGCTGCCGGGGCGAAGAAGGTGCTGATCTCGGCGCCTGCCAAGGGCGTCTCCAAGACGGTGGTGTTCGGGGTCAACCAGGATACGCTGACCGCCGAGGACGACGTCGTCTCCAACGCCAGCTGCACCACCAATTGCCTCGCCCCCGTGGCCAAGGTGCTCAACGATGCGGTCGGCATCGAGCGCGGTTTCATGACCACCATCCATAGCTACACCAACGACCAGCGGATGCTCGACCAGATGCATTCGGACATGCGCCGGGCGAGGGGCGGAGCGCAGAACATGATCCCGACCACTACAGGCGCCGCACGAGCGGTGGGACTGGTGCTGCCCGAGCTCAACGGAAAGCTGGACGGATCGAGCGTCCGGGTGCCCACGCCGAACGTCTCGCTGATCGACCTGGTTTTCACGCCGGGCCGTGATACCAGCAAGGATGAGCTCAACGAGGCGCTGAAATCCGCCGCCGAGGGCGCACTGAAGGGTGTGCTTGATTACACCGACCAGCCGCTCGTCTCGAGCGACTTCAATCACCACCCCGCAAGCTCTACCGTGGACAGCCTCGAGACCGCCGTGCTCGAAGGCAAGCTGGCCCGCGTGGTCAGCTGGTACGATAACGAGTGGGGCTTCTCCAACCGCATGATCGACACCGCCGGCGCGATGGCGAAGTTCCTCTAGGTAGAGCGGGCATGACCGGCATCAGGACACTCGACGATCTGCCGGGCGACCTCAGCGGCAAGGTCGCGCTGGTGCGGGTCGACCTCAATCTGCCCATGAAGGACGGGTCGGCGACGGACGTCACGCGCGTCGAGGCGTCCAAGCCGACGATCCTCGAATTGTCCGACAAGGGCGCCAAGGTCCTGTTGCTGGCTCACTTCGGCCGCCCAAAGGGTCAGCGGCATTCGACGCTGTCCACCAGTTTTGTCCAGGGCGATGTAGCGGACGTGCTGGGTCGCGAACTGATGTTCATTTCCGAGGTGATGGGCCCGGTTGTCGAACAGTCGATCGGTATCCTGCGGGACGGCGATATCGGCCTGCTCGACAATGTTCGCTTCTGGCCGGGCGAGGAGGCGAACGACCCAGACTTTGCCGCAGGCATCGCGGCGCAGGGCGATTTCTACGTCAATGATGCCTTTTCCGTCTCGCATCGGGCGCATGCCAGCACCGCGGGGCTGGCGCGGATCCTTCCGGCGTATGCCGGTCGGGCGATGGAGCGCGAGCTGACGGCGCTGGACGCCGCGCTCGGCAACCCTCAGCAGCCGGTCGCCGCAGTGGTGGGCGGGGCGAAGGTCTCGACCAAGCTGGATGTGCTCACCAATCTTGTCGGAAAGGTCCAGCATCTCATCATCGGTGGCGGCATGGCCAACACTTTCCTTGCCGCGCGCGGAGTCGACGTCGGCAAGAGCCTGTGCGAGCACGATATGGCCGATACCGCCAACCGCATCATGGACGAGGCGGATCACGCCGGCTGCACCGTGCACCTGCCCTATGACGTCGTGGTCGCCAAGGAATTTGCCGCCAATCCGGCGAGCGTCCGCACCTGCAACGTGCACGACGTAGGCCCGGAGGAGATGATCCTCGACGTTGGTCCGCAGGCGGTCGAGGCGCTGGGGGATGTGCTCAAGACCTGCCGCACGCTGGTCTGGAACGGCCCGCTCGGCGCATTCGAGATCGAGCCCTTCGACGCCGCGACCGTGGCGCTGGCCAGGATCGCCGCAGCGCTGACGCAGGACGGTTCGCTGGCATCGGTAGCGGGTGGGGGCGATACGGTCGCCGCGCTCAACCACGCGGGCGTGGCGCGGGATTTGACTTACGTTTCAACAGCAGGCGGTGCGTTTCTCGAATGGATGGAGGGCAAGCCGTTGCCCGGCGTGGCGGCACTGGCGTCGTGAAGACGCTGCTTGCCCTTGTGCTGGCATTCATGGCCGCCCCGCTCTTCGGGCAGGAACGAGCATACGACGAATTCGGCGCGTTCCTTGAGGAATTTCGCGCCCAGAATAGTACTCCTGCGTTAAGCGCGGTGATCGTGCGCGACGGACGGATTGTCTGGGAGGGTTACTTCGGCCATTCGGACGATGAAAGCGAGATCCCGACCACCACGGATACGACATACTCGATCGCTTCGGTGACCAAGCCCATTGCCGCGACCGCAATTCTGGCGGAAAGCTTCGCCGGCGGCCTCGATCTGGACCTGCCGATGCGCTCCGACGAGGGCTGGGAGGACATTTGTGCCTGGCTCGCGGGCTCCCAGATTCCTTTCGGGGGCGGGGGCGCGGACATGCACGGCAACCGCATCGCACCGATGGATTGCACCAAGCAGACCACATTGCACGATATGCTCGACATGCGGGCGAACGGAGATGACTTCGTTTATAATCCCATCGCCTTCGCCCGGATCGATCGCGCAATTTTGGGCGCAAGAGGACGCCCGCTGCGGGCTATCGTGCGCGACCGCGTGGTCGAGCCTGCTGGCATGCGCAATGTGGCGCTGGGCTGGCACGATCCCGAAGAAGGTGACGCGTTGCGTTTCCTTGCGGCACCTTTCCATATCATGGAGGGTCGCGTGATAAAGCAGGCGATCTCGGAGGATGATTTTCGGGCCGCCGCCGGGATCAAGGCATCTCCACGCGCTATTGCCGCGTTCGACGTGGCCTTCGACAAGGGTGTGTTCCTTCCGCCGGCCATGATCGACCAACTCGTCGCCGCGCCCATTGGGCCCCTTGGCGATTATCGCATGGGCTGGTTTCTGGAGGACTGGAAAGGCCATCGCCTCGTGTGGCATTCGGGATGGGATCCACAGCGATATTCGGCCATGTACCTGAAAGTGCCGAAAATGAAGCTGTCTCTAGTAGTACTCGCGAATAGCGAGGCGATCTGGTGGGAGAATTCGCCGGTGAAAGCCCAAATCGCTTCGAGCCCGATAGCACGATGGTTTCTCGAAAGTTTTGTATCGAACTGACCATGGCCCCCACCCGCCATCTCTTTTCGACTCCGTTCGTGGTGGACAGGCTGCAAAGCGAGGATGGCCTGCGGCTGCTGCGCGAAGCGATCCTGGCCGAGCAGGAGCGCGATACCGAAGGGGTGCAGGTCTCCAATATCAACGGCTGGCACTCCAATACCGCAATGCTCGACTGGGGCGGAGAAGCGGCTCGCGCGCTCGCTTACAAGGCGATGACCTTGGCCGACGAACAGACGGTTGATGTCCGCTCGCCCCAAGAGAGCCGCTTCGACTGGATTCCGGAGATGTGGGCCAATGTCAGCGAAAAGGGCTCTGCCAACCAGTATCACTGTCACCCGGGAAGCTATTGGTCGGCGGTCGCCTATGTCGACGACGGCTATGCGGGGAGCGATGATCCCGACTTGGGCGGAGAGTTGCAATTGCTTGATCCGCGGATGCCGATGATCCGCATGACCGCGCCCGATCTGCGCATTCGGGATGCACGGGGCCGAGTGCAGCAGAATGAAATCGCGCTTCGCCCCAAGACCGGGACGATTGTGCTCTTTCCCAGCTGGCTCCAGCATGCCGTGCGCCCTTTTTATGGCGAAGGCACCCGCATCTCCATCGCCATCAATCTGATCGCGGCGCTAAAAGCAGAGCGCTAGCGGCATCGATTGTCCCGTTCCCTGGGTTGGGATCGTCGGACGGTGGGGAGGCCCCATATTGAAATCGCCGCGCGAACTTGCGGGGGCAATGCGCGCTGGCTAAGGCGCGCGACACTTTCATTGCAGCTTTCCGGGGATAGCTCACCATGACGCATGACGAGATGATGGCGCAGATCGAGAACGGGCAGGGCTTCATCGCCGCGCTCGATCAATCGGGTGGTTCGACACCCAAGGCGCTTCGCGGCTACGGCATCAAGGAGGACTCCTGGAGCGGCGAGGACGAGATGTTCGCGTTGATCCACGCAATGCGCAGCCGCATCGTCACCGCCCCCTGCTTCGGTAATGGCAAGGTCATCGGGGCGATCCTGTTCGAAAAGACGATGGACGGCGATGTCGATGGCAGGCCGGTGCCCGATGTGCTCAAGGCGCGCGGCATCGTGCCTTTCATCAAGGTCGACCAAGGTCTGGAAGACGAACGCGACGGGGCGCAGCTAATGAAGCCGCTCGACAAGCTCGACGCGCTACTTTCGAAATCGGTCGCCAAGGGCATGTTCGGCACCAAGATGCGGTCGGTCATCAAAGCGGCGAACCGCGAGGGTATCCGGGCGATCGTAGATCAG
>JBBSMH010000157.1:0-5305 GCA_038233275.1 Sphingomonadales bacterium
CGCCGCCCGAACAATTTCGCGACGCGCTTGCTCAGCTTGGCGAACCAGTTTTCCAGAGCACCGATCGCCTGCCCGCCGGGGACGAAGGCGACCCGCCAATACATCCATACGATCAGCACCGCGAACAGTACGAACGGGCCCCAAAGGGCCAGGAAGGGGTCGAAGCGTCCGAGCGCGGCCAGGTCTTCTCCGTACTGGTTTATCTTGTGATAGGCGACGACCATGACGATCGACACGAAGACGCCGAGCGCGCTGGTCGATCGTTTGGGCGGTATCCCCAGCGCCACCGCGAGCAGGGGCATCAGCGCCATCATTACCACCTCGACCAGCCGGAAATTGAAGCTTGCCTGGCTTGCGTCCCGTTTGGCCTCGGACTCACTGTCGCCCCAGCCGATGCTCAATAGTTCTGGCAGGATATATTCGCGCTCGGCGTCACCGCGGTCGCGGAATTGCTCGATCTGCGGGAGGTCGAGCGGAAGGTCGTGCCGGGTGAAGGTCAGCACGCGCGGGGTCTGGTCGCCGGCGTCCTGCACGATCGTGCCGTCTTCGAGCCGAAGGATGATGGTGTTGGGATTGTCGGTGGTGGCCAGGAAGGTCCCCTCGCGGGCCGAGATCGACAGCACCTGACCGCGCTCGCTGGAGACGCGCGCAAACACGCCCTTCAGTTTGCGCCCCTCGTCCTCGCTTTTATCGATCCGCAGCGCCATACGGTCGGCGAGCGCCGTGAATTCGCCCACCTTGATCGATGCGCCCAGCGCGCCGGAACGCAGTTCATATTCGAGCTGCTCGTAATAATAGCGGCTGACAGGCTGGACGTAGAACACCAGCGCCAGGTTCACCGCCATCATCACCGCGGTGATGATGTAGGGAACCCGCAGAAGACGCCCATAGGAGAGGCCGGCCGCGCGCAGCGTGTCGAGCTCGCTGGTGGTCGCGAGTTTGCGGAAGGCCAGCAGAACGCCGAGCAGCAGGCCAAGAGGGATGGCGAGGCTCGCATATTCGGGAATCAACGCGCCGAGCATCTTGAAAACGATGCCGATGGGACCGCCCTCGACGGCGACGAAATCGAACAGCCGCAGCATCTTGTCCAGCATCAGCAGCGACGCGGCGAGCGCGAAGACGCCGAGCATGGGCACGATCACGAGCCGAAAAATATAGCGGTCGATGCTGGGAAGGAATCTGGACAAGGGCCCGCCAATGGTTGCTCTCAGGCGCGGCCCCTAGCGCGAATTGGGCCGCAGGTCATGGCCCTTTTGACCGCGCTCTATCTGTCATGGCCACGAGGCCGCAGGTCGCCGATCAGGCCTTTTCCAGAGTGCATTGGAGGGGGTGCTGGTTCTGCCGGGCAAAGTCCATCACCTGGTTCACCTTGGTCTCGGCAACCTCGTAGGGAAAGATGCCGCACACGCCCACGCCGCGCTGGTGGACGTGCAACATCACCCGCGTGGCCTCTTCCAGATCCATCTTGAAGAACCGCTTGAGGACCATCACGACGAATTCCATCGGCGTGTAATCGTCATTCAGCAGGAGGACCTTGTACTGACTCGGCTTCTTCGGCCTGGCACGGGTCTTGGTGGCGACGCCGAGGCGACTGTCCCCTTCGTCCCGGCCCGTACCGCCGGGGCCCGCGCCAAGTGGCGCGAGCGGGAGATGAGAGATGAGCGGGTGCGGGTCCATATTCGTGCGAGGCCCATATCGTAACGCTTGCTCGCTTCGCAAGCGGTGTGCGGGCGAATGTTGGCGAAACGAGGTTAAGCAAAGAAAAATGGGCCGGATCGCGCTACGCGATCCGGCCCGTCGTGGTGTTGCGATTGGGCGCAAGTTGGGCGAGGGAGGAGCGTCCGGTCGCAAAAACCTGCTTTCAGCTCAGGCGGCTTTCGAGAAGTTTTCGGCAGCCCGGCTGGCGCGGCTCGAAAGCGGCGCGAACACGTCGTTGGCGAGCTTCATCATCGCTTCGGCGTTCTTCGAGGTCTGCGCGACCGCGGCCTCGAAGTTGCGGCGGGCGATCTCACCCTGCAGCTGGAACAGCTCGGTCGGCGATTTGATCGCGGCCATCTGCTTGACGTCGCCGGTCACGGTCTCGGCAGCGCTCTTGGCTTCCTCGATGTAGACGCGGCCCAGGTCTTGCATGCCGGCGGCCAGAATCTTGCCCGATTCAACGAGCGCTTCGACATTGGCCTTCTGGAACTCGGCCAGTTCGCCGGTCAGCTCGGTACCCTTGTCATAGGCGGTCTTCAGGCGGGTCTGCGCTTCGGCGGCCGCCTGCTTGACGGTCTGGGTGAAATCGTTGGTGTTGGTCTTGGTCATGATGGTATCCTTCGGTGTTTCGAGTTTCGTCGGGGCAGTTCTTGCTGCCTTGTTGGTGGAGGTCCTGGTTGCCGGGCGCTTCGCCGCGGCGGAATTTTTCCTTGTGGCGGGCTTTTTCCGGCTCGCCGTCTTCTTCGATGTCTTGGGCGCGACGACGGCCCGGGCGACCTTCGCAGCCTTGGCCGGAGCAGATTTGTCGGTCTCGACCGCCTTGGCGACGGCCTTCACGCTCACCTGTTCGGCAGCTTTCTTTTCCGCTGCGTCGGCATAGGCCTTCTCCGCGGCTGCATCGATCTTGATCTGGCTGTCGGTCATGGAAACCTCGCTTTATGTTGCACTGCACAAAATAGGCATTGCAACTGCGAAGTCAATGGATTTTTGTGCACTGCATCATAAGTTCCCCGGAGCCGTGTCTCTGTTCGGCCCCCTAGCGGGGTCGGGAGCAGTTTACCGCGTCATCACATAACGCCCCGGCGCATCCTCGATGACCTTGTCGCCTTTTTTTCCGGGATCGCGCTTGCCCTTGGCGCGCACCGTGCCCGCTCCCCGCTCGCGCAGCCATTCGATCCAGTCGGGCCACCAGCTGCCCGGATGTTCTTCTGCGCCCTCGACGAACTCCTCGAGGCTCCGGGGCGAACCATCATTCGTCCAATATTGGTATTTGCTCGCCTCGGGCGGGTTGACCACGCCGGCGATATGCCCCGACCCGGCAAGCACGAAGCGCACCGGCCCGGAGAAATGATCGGTGATGCGCCATACGCTTTCGGCCGGGGCGATATGGTCCTCGCGGCCCGCTTGCACGTAAGCTGGCGTCTCCACCCGTCCCAGGTCGATCGGCGTGTCGTCTACGCTCAGCGCGTCTTTTTCGATCAGCCTGTTGTCGCGATAGAGATCGCGCATGTAGTCGCGGTGCCAACGCGCGGGCAGATTGGTGACATCGCCGTTCCAATGCAGCAGGTCGAACGCCGGGTAATCCTCGCCCAGGAGGTAATTGTTGATCACATAGTTCCAGATCAGATCGGTGCCGCGCAGCAGATTGAACGTCGCCGCCATGTAGCGTCCGTCCAGATAGCCTTCGGGTGTCAATGCCTCGATCGCCGCCAGCTGCTGGTCATCGACGAAATTGAGCAGATCGCCGGCTTTCTCGAAATCGACCTGCGCGGTGAAGAAGGTCGCCGAATTGACCTTGTCCGCCTCGCCGCGCCGCGCCAGCACCGCCAGCGTCGCCGCCAGCGTTGTACCTGCCACGCAATAGCCGATCGCGTTGACGCTGTTCACGCTCAGCCGCTCGCGCACATGGTCGACCGCTTCGATCTGGCTGCGCACATAATCGTCCCACACGACATCTTTCATGCTCGCATCGGCGCTTTTCCAACTGACCATGAACACGCTGACACCCTGCTCGACCGCCCAGCGCACGAAGCTCTTCTTCGGATTGAGGTCCAGGATGTAAAAGCGGTTGATCCACGGTGGAAAGATCACCAGCGGCACTTCGAGCACTTCTTCGGTCGACGGGGAATACTGGATCAGCTGGAACAGTTCGGTTTCGTAAACCACCTTGCCCGGCGTCAGAGCGATGTTCTCGCCCAGCTTGAAAGCTTCGGGGTCGGTATGGGTGAGCTGGCCTCGCTTCAGATCGGCGAGGAGGTGCTCCATGCCCTTGATCAGGTTCTCGCCCCGGGTCTCGATCGTGCGCGCGAGCACCACCGGGTTTGTCAGCGGGAAGTTCGCCGGACTCACCGCCTCGATGATCCCGCGCGTGGTGAAGCGCAGCTGCTCGCGCTGGTCGCTGGTCAGGCCGTCCATCTCGTCGGCCATCTGTTCGGCGCGCTCGGCGAGGAAGAGATAGGTCTGATGGATCAACGCAAAAGCCGGGTGCGCGCGCCATTTCTTGTCGGCGAAGCGCCGGTCCTCCCGGGGGAATTCGGGCGGCCCATCCTGCGTCTCGCCCGCCTTCGGCCCGATGCCGAACTGGCCCATGACGCTTTCCCAGACGGCGTAGCCTTCCTCCCACAGCGCCTTCTGGCGCTGCGGGTCGGCCAGTGGCATCTGCCGGTACCAACCCTCCGCCAGCGCCAGCCAGCGGGCCGGATCGAGATATCTTTGCAGCGCATTGCCCGCCACCTGCGGGTCCATCGCCTGCTCCGCCTGGAACTGGAGCCACATCGCCTGCAGTCGTGCCGCCACCTCTCCCCAATGCTGGACATCTTCGGGCGAGAGGGCGTCCATCGCCTGCTGCGCTCCGTGGGTGTATGGAGCCAACATGGCGCGTGCCAGAGCCGCAGGGTCGGAATCGGAACCGGCAAAGGGGCTTGCGTCGCTATCGTTCTGGCTCATTCTCACCCCGTCATATTCCGCCGCCGCAGCCGGCGATTGCGCGTGCCTTGCGAATACGCCATCAATGCGTCTTGCGCCACGTCCGTTCCGAAAGCCGCCCCCGATGTCCGACGAGTTCTACCGCATCAAGCGCCTGCCGCCCTACGTCATCGCCGAGGTCAACGCGATGCGGCACGCGGCGCGGCAGGCCGGGCGCGACATCATCGACCTCGGCATGGGCAACCCCGACCAGCCCCCACCGCAGCATGTAATCGACAAGCTGTGCGAGGTTGCATCCAAGCCCAGCGCACACGGCTATTCGCAATCGAAGGGGATACCCGGACTGCGCAAGGCTCAGGTCAATTACTACGCGCGCCGCTTCGGAGTCGAGCTTGATCCCGAGCGCGAGGTGATCGTCACCATGGGCTCGAAGGAAGGCCTCGCCAGCATGGCGACGGCGATCTGCGCTCCCGGCGACGTGGTGCTTGCGCCGAGCCCCACCTATCCGATCCACACCTTCGGCTTCATCATCGCCGGCGCGACCATCCGCTCGGTGCCGACCACGCCGGACGCGCGGTACTGGCAGGCGCTCGAGAATGCGATGGCCTTCACCGTCCCGCGCCCCACGGTGCTGGTGGTGAATTATCCCAGCAATCCCACCGCCGAAGTGGTCGATCTGGCA
>JBBSMH010000158.1:0-5275 GCA_038233275.1 Sphingomonadales bacterium
GAATCTCCTCATTCCACTTCGCGCCGACCGCATTGTCGAGCAGGATTCGCTGAAAGCAATGATCGAATTGAACCGGCCAGCCGCGTTGCCGGGCGACGCTGGGCATCCGCTCGCGAGTAAGGCGAAACCAGTGGTCGACGAGATTTTCCGATGCCATGAAACATCAACGCGCTAATTCGCAACCAGTGCCCCGCGACCTTCATCGAAAAGCCACCGTGTGCTGACGCCCCAAACCCGCTCGATCACCGATGGCGAGAGCGCCCGATCGGGCGCGCCTTCGGCTGCGATGCGCCCGCTCTCGAGCACCACCACCCGGTCGGCATGATTCATTGCATGGGCAAGATCGTGCAGCACCAGCACAATACCGGCTCCCCCATCGGCGGCGCGGCGCAAATGGCCGAGCAGCGCGAGCTGGTGCGCCAGATCGAGCGCGGCGAGTGGCTCGTCGGCAAGTATCCACTGCGGCTCGCCCGCGAGCACGCGTGCCAACAGGACGCGCGCGCTTTCTCCGCCGGAAAGCGATTGCGCGCGGCGGCCAGCGAGGTGCTCGATATCGAGCGCGTCAAGCGCGGCGTCGACCGGATCGGCGCGCCGGTCGCCGTGAGGCATTCTGCCTAGCTCGACGATGCTCCGGACGGTGACGTCCCAGGCGATTTCGGCGGATTGGGGCAGATAGCCGATCCGCTTGGCCCGCTCGCGCGGCTCCAAAGAGGCGAGATCGCGCCCGTCGAGCCGGACCGCGCCGTGATCGGGTTTCAGCAGCCCCGCCAGAGCCTGCAGCAGAGTGGACTTGCCCGCGCCGTTGGGGCCGCAGATCGCCGTGATGCAGCCAGGCTCGATCCGGAGCGAAACATCGTTCAATCGCTCGGTGACAGTCAGCTCGCTGGCGCTCAGAGTCATGCCCAGGCTCCCGCATAGCCACGGCGTAGCCGCAGCAGGAGGAGCAAGAAGAAGGGCGCGCCGAGCAGGCTGAGCGCAATCCCCAGCCGCAACTCGGTGACCAGGGGGAGCACGCGCACAACGCTGTCCGCCACCAGCACCAGCAATGCTCCCGCCAGCGCGCTCGGAAGGACAAGCTGCGACGGGCGCCGGTCGGTCAGCGGACGAACGAGATGCGGGACAATCAGTCCGACGAAGCCGATGATTCCGGCCACCGCGACACTGGCGCCGACGGTGAGCCCGATCCCGGTAATCAGCAACCACAGCAGGCGAGTCGGCCGGACCCCGAGCGATTGCGCTACGTCGTCGCCCAGCGTCAGCGCATCAAGCGCGGGGCCTGCGCGCCACAGCAGGGCGATGCCCGCCAGCACCAGCGGCCCGGCGAGCCAGACTTCACGCCAGCTACGGTCGGTCAGCGCACCATTCAGCCACAGCACGATCTCGCTCATCGCGAAGGCATTGGGAGCTAGGCTGATCGCCAGCGCGGTGAGCGCCCCCGCCAGGCTGGCCACCATCAGCCCGGCAAGGGTGAACAGCGCAATGCCGCCGGTTCGCCCGGCGATCGCGGCCAGCAGCGCCATCGCTCCGCCCGCCCCCACAAGCGCGAACAGGGGGAGGAGCCAGGGCGAGGCGGTGTATCCGAACCACAGCGACACGACCGCCCCCAGCGCCGCGCCGGGCGCGATGCCGAACAGCCCCGGATCGGCGAGCGGGTTACGCAGGTATCCCTGCATCGCGCCTCCGGCTGCGCCCAGCCCGCCGCCAACCAGCAGCGCCAATACCGCGCGCGGCAGGCGCAGTTCGGCCAGGATCAGCGCGGCATTGGGCGTGCTTGCCGGATCGAGCCACACCCGGCCCGCCAGCAAGGAAAGCGGGAAGGCGATCGCCAGCAGCGCGGCCAGGATGAGAGTGGCCCGGGTCACGCTGCTTCCCGGCGCAACTCGCGCAGCCGCTCCATCGCGCGGATGATCGTCGGCCCGCCGCAATAGACGAGCGATGGATTGAACGACACGCGGCGCGTCTGCGGCAATTGCTCCAGCACCGGATGGCGCTGGCCCCGCTCGCCGCCCGCGACAAGCAGCAGCTCGGGCGGATCGGCAACCACCTGTTCGAGCGCAAGGTAATCGGCCTGCCCCATGCCGCGCAGGGTGGTCTGGTTGCGCAAGCCGGCGCGGCCGAGGAGTTCGCTCACCAGCGCGCTCTCGCCCGGGACGATACCGCCTGCCTGCCACAGGATCGTGTCGACGGGTTCACCGCGAATTGGCCGAGCGGCCGCCGCGATCCGCGCGGCGAGGGCTTGGCCCCCGGCTTTGTTATTGGCCAGCACGGCGAGCCGGCGGATCTGGGAAAGGCTGTCCTCCACGCTCGATGGAGCATCGAAGGTCTCCACCTGCATTCCCATATCTTCCAGCGCGGCCCGGGTGGCCGGCGCAAGAAAGCTGCCCGCCACCACGAGGTCCGGGTCGAGCGCCAGAACTTCCTCCACCGTTCCACCGGTTGCCCGGAACCGGCGTGCTTTGGCCAAATTCATCGATGTCGCGCGCGGATGGTGGCTGTAGTGGGAGATAGCGAGCAGTTGTGCGGGTTCAGCAACTTCGGCGAGGATCGCGTCGGTGCAGGGATTCAGGCTGACGATGGTCGGCCTGTCGCCCGCGGCATCGCGCGGCTGCACCCCGCTGCACCCTGCCACCAGCATCGCCGCGGCAAGCGCGAGCACTCTCACAGCCCCGCCCTTATCCCGATAAAGGCCCCCCTGCCCGCTTGCGCGTAGCCCAACGCGGTCTGGTATTCGGCGTCGAAGACGTTCTCCACCCGACCGAAGATTTCGACCGCGTCGCTGAGCGGGAAGGACGCACGCAGGTCGAGCAGCTCATGGCCATCGAGCCGAAAGGCGTTGGCGCCGTCGTCGAAACTGTCCGACACCACGCGCAAGTCGGCACCCAGTCCGAGGCCGAAGGGCGCGGTGTAGTCGGCAAAAAAGGTCGCGGCGTAATCCGGACGGCGGGCAAGTTCGAGGCCGGTCTGGCGATCCTCCGCATCGACGAGGGAGAAAACGCCCGACAACCGCAAGCGTTCGGTGACGGCAAAACCCGCCTCCGCTTCGATCCCCTGCGCCCGGGCGCGGGCGGTGTTGTCGTATGTGCCGAAGAGACGGCCCACGCAGATCGGATCGGTCGAGCCGAAGCAGGAGATAAAGCCGATCAGATCCTCGCTGTCGCGGCGGAAACCGGTAAGCGCGAAATGCGTGCCCCGCCCGCGCGTGCCCTTCTCCACACCGATGTCGAAGCTGGTGCTCTTTTCCGGCCTCAGCGCGCTATTGCCGAAATCGGAGAAAAGCTGGAACAGGCTGGGCGCCTTGAACCCTTCGCCCAGGCTCGCGCGCAGCCGCCAACCGCCTGCCAGCGCATAGCTTACATCGCCGCCGAAACTGGTGGCGCTGCCGAAGCCCTGGTGATCGTCCACGCGGGCGCCGACATGCGCCGCCAGCCCGCCGAGCACCCAGCCGAGCTGGAGGTAACCGCCCGTGCTCTCGGTGTCCGCCCCCGCATCGAACAGCGTCTCGTAACGCGCCCATTCGTGCTCGCCGCCGAAAGCCAGCACCAACCCACCGATCAGCCGATATTCTCCGCGCAAGGCCAGCCGTTCGCTTTGGCCTTCGCTGGCAAATGTAGGGCCGACGGCGGGATCGGAATTGGTTCGTTGTGTCTCGGCAAGCGAAAAGCTGCCGCGCAATGTGAGATCCTGCCCGTAATAGGCAAGGCCCGTCGCGCCCGAGAACTGGGTCGTCTCCTGGGTTTCCAGCGTGTCCGCCAAGACGAAGGCCGGCGCGGGGAAACCGTCGATGTCGAGATCGCCCTCTGCATAGCGGCCATGCGCGAACAGCTCGAGCCGGTCGCTGAGGTCGAGATAAGCTGCGCCGCCGAGCGAAAGCTGCTCGAACCCGTCGGGCTCGCTGCCCGAAGCCGCGGCGGAAAAACCGTCGGTGGAGAACCAGGACGCCGACAGCCGCCCGAAGAAACCTTGCCGATCCACCGCCCCAGAAGCGCTGGCGAGCACTGTGTCGCGCGCGCCATATTCCAGGCTGCCCTCGATCCCCGCCTCGCCGCGCAGCGATAAATCCAGCACCCCGCCCACGGCGTCAGAGCCCCAGATGGTGCTGTTCGAACCGCGTAGCAGGTCGATCTTGCCGATATTCCCGGTGAGCAGATTGCCGAAATCGAACCCTCCCGTCGGGGCCGCCGGGTCCGACACGCGCACTCCGTCGATCAGCACCAGCAGCTGCTCGGCGTTCGCGCCGCGCACATTGATACCGGTAAAGCTGCCGACCGGCCCATTGCGGCCAATCGTGACGCCGGGGGCACGGCGCAATACGCGGGCGATATCGCCACCCTGCACCGCCTCGATCTCGTCGCGCTCGATGACGGTCACCGCCTGGCCGGTGTTATCGATATTGGTCGACAGGCCGTTGGCGGTGACGGTGATCGGCGAAGAAGCTTCGTGCCAGAAGACGATCTCCTCTTCGCGCGGTTCAGCACCCTGGTCGTGACTCTCCGCCACTTCGTCCAGCACCTGCTCGGCAGGGTTGGCGTCCTGCGCGGCGGCGGCGACGGGAAAACACGAAGCGGAAAGAAATAACAGAAACTTGTGCATCAAACCTCCTATCACGAACGAAGTCGCTCATGACGGAAGCGAGCGCGCGGTTTCGCGCTCTCTGCCGTTTGCCGTCGGTACACCCCGCCCGCGGCCGAACGACGTCCACGGGCAGGTCTCCTGGCTCCCGGATCGTCGCTCTCCCGCCGCCTTCCCGTGCCGGAACACAGTGGCTGTGGCGGGATCGCTCCCCGGTCACAGTTGCGGGGGCAGCGGAGGCTTACCTCCTTCCCTCTTCGGTTCCGTCCCGGCGAAAATCCCGAGCGGAACAACCCGTGACGTGGCGCGCCAGATACGCGCGCGATTTGAATCTGGCAAGCCGCCTGTCTCGCATCGGGATGGTTGCCAAGACAGGACTCCGCCCCGCTCGATCTTGATGCTAAGGAAAGCCTATCGCGCATGGTGCGCAAGGCTAGGATGACAGGTAAACAAGTGGACTCGCGGCGGGAATCAGACAAACGCACTCGCCTGACGGGGCGCCGCCGTCATGCGCGCGAGGCGCGCGTGCGCAATCCCCTCTTCCACAAGCGTGTGGGCGCGATTACCGCACTCGCCCTTGCGCTCACCGTCCCGGCGGTCGCCCAACCGGGCGAATGGGGGGCAATCTCCGATTTTGCACTGGGCAGGGGCGGTGAAGAGCGCCTGCCAGCCCCCATGCCGTTCGAGACTGCGGGGCAGAGTTTCC
>JBBSMH010000159.1:0-5261 GCA_038233275.1 Sphingomonadales bacterium
ACTGCAACCGTTCGTGAGCTACATCGACCAGCGCCTGGACCCTGTCCCAGCCTGGCTCGATGCCCTCGATGATCGACCACGCTTCATTCGCGAGCTTGTCCACCTCGCAATATCGCGAACTCATCAGATAGGTCAGCACTTCGTCAGGCAATTCGGCTACCGGAATCTGCGGCGCGTCGCGGGCGATCTCGTCGGGTTTTCCGCTGTCGTGGATGACGAAATCGCTGGACAGGCGGATACCTCCCTTGGGCACCACGAAACGGCTTGCGACATTGCCGAAGCGGTCTGTGAAGCGATGGACCGGCACCTCGGGCTCGGTGTGCAGGAGTTGCGGCGTCTGCAAATCCGCTTCCCGCTCGGGACTGACCGAGAGCAGAGCGATCATCGGGACTTCGGTCTCCGTCTCGAAGTGGATATCGAAGCCGGTGCGGATCAGCATTAGGATGTTTCCTTTTCCTCGAATTCGGCATGGCTCGTTTCGAAATCGAGCTTCTTGATCCGCACCTCGACATCCATGTCGATATGGCTGCCGGCAAATCCGCGCCAACTGCCGGTCAGGGGTGTTGCCTGTGCCGGATCGCGGGCTACAGCCACGCGGATAAGCCCGCGATTGCCGATGATTCCATTGGTAGGATCGAATTCGATCCATCCCGAACCGGGAAGGAAGACCCTCAGCCAGACGTGCGTCGAATGGCCGCCGACACGCGCGTCGCTGTCGTCCTCATTGTAAAGATAGCCGGAGACGAACCGCGCGGCGAAGCCTAGCGAGCGCACCGCCTCCATCATCAGCACGGCGAAATCGCGGCAGGTTCCCCGGCGTTCGTCGAGCGTCACCAGCGGGCTCTGAATGCCCTTTTCATCCCGTCGGGCATATTCGAAGTCGCGGTGTATCGCCTTGGTAATGTGCTCGAGCAATTCCAGCGTTCCGGCTGGCGCGCCGCTCCGCAGGAAACCATGAGCCCAGGCATCCACTTCGCGGTCGAAATCGGCATAATGGCGTTCGATCGAGCGCAGCAGATCGCCCATATCCTCGGCCGCATAGGTGAAGGGATAGGTGCGAGCATAATCTTCGACGGCAATCTCGGAGGCATGAGTGGGTAGGTGTTCGACTTCCGCCGAAGCGCTGATCTCCAGTTCGTCGGAGCGCCGATCGAACCGGGCGATCGCCACGGCATTGCCGAAGACGTCCTGGATCCAGCGCAGACTCTCTGGTTCGGGGTAGATGCTCAGCTGCGCATCGAGCACCCGCTGGTCGTAACTCTCCCGCGGCCTGACGAGGATACGGTGTTCACCGAAGGCCACATCGCTACGATAGCGATAGCGCGTTACATGGTTGATCGATACTGTAGGCATTCAGTCCGGATCGGTACCCCGTTGGAAAGTCTCTTCGCTTGAACACATTACTCGGCCCAAACGATCCAACCCCGGTGGAGATTGTCGGCCGAACCGATGGTGACAGCCCGTTTGTCCTGCTGGGCGACCACGCGGGCAATTCCATTCCCGGATCGCTGAATGACTTGGGCTTGCCGGACGCCGAACTGACCCGGCACATCGCCATCGACCTGGGGGTGGCCGAACTCGGAACGCTGCTTGCGGAGCGGCTTACGGCTCCGCTCATCAGGCAGACCTATTCGCGCCTGGCTATCGATTGCAATCGCAATCCCTCGACCCAGGGCTCCATCGCCGAGACGAGCGACGGCACCTGCGTGCCGGGCAATCAGGACCTTTCACCTGCCCAACGCGCTGCGCGTGCGGCTGAGATTTTCGAACCCTACCACGAGGCGATCTCGCGAGTGCTCGACGATCGCGAAGCTCGCGCCCAGGAGACCATCCTCGTTTCGCTGCACAGCTTCACCCCTGTCTTTGCCGGCTTTGCACGGCCTTGGGACATAGGAGTGTTGCACGATGGAAGGCGGGACAGTTTCGCTCTCGACCTGCTGGCCAGGCTCCAGGCGGCAGGAGAGTGGAGCGTTGCGGACAACGAGCCGTACAAGATGGATGAAACCGACTATACCGTGCCGCGCCACGCCTATCCTCGCAGCCTGCGCTATGTCGAAGTCGAAGTTCGGCAGGACCTCATCCATCCCGCAAGCAGCGGTTCCTTCGCTCCGATTGCGGAGCTGTTGGCCCGATCGATGGAGGACTGCGTCTGACCCGCGCTGTTGAGGCTCAAGCAGCCGCTTAGACTGCGGTTCGGAATGCCTCTTCGCCCAGCGCCATCGTGCTATCGGCCCCGGCCTCGATCTTGCGGCGCAAGGCGCCGGCGTCAGGCAGGAAACGATCTGCGTAATAGCGCGCCGTCGCCACCTTGGCTTCGTAAAACGCGGAATCCTGCGGTGAGCGCTCGAGAACCTCGCGCGCCTTCCCGGCCATGCGCAGCCACATCAACCCGATCGTCACGATCCCCATCATGTGCATGTAATGATGCGCGCCGGCACCGAGGTGATTGGGGTTCTGCACCGCGTTGTTCATGAACCACATGGTCGCGGCCTGCTGTTCGCCAAGGGCCTTTTCAAGCTTTTCCGCGATCGGTTGGAGAATTTCGTCGTTCTTCGCTCCGGCGATCTCCTCGCTCACCAGCTTGAAAAAGCCCTGGATCGCCGCGCCGCCATTGCGCGCGAGTTTGCGCCCGCACAGGTCCATCGCCTGAATGCCGTTGGTGCCCTCGTAAATCTGGGTGATGCGGGCATCGCGCACGAACTGGCTCATACCCCATTCCTCGATATAGCCGTGCCCACCGAAGACCTGCTGCATATCGGTAGCCACCGCATAGCCCTTGTCCGTCCCGTAGCCCTTGATCACAGGGGTCAGCAGACCGAGCAGTTCGTCGGCTTCGGCGCGTTCCTCGTCCGTTTGCGCACTGTGCGTAAGATCGACAAGTAGCGCCGCCCACATGCACAGCGCCCGCTGGCCCTCGGTGAATGCCTTGGCATCCATCAGCATGCGGCGCACGTCGGGGTGGACGAAGATCGGGTCGGCCTGCGCCTCTGGATCGACCGGTCCGGTGAGCGCCCTGCCCTGTCTGCGGTCGAGAGCATAGGCCACCGCGTTCTGATAGGCTCCTTCGGCCTGCGCCAGCCCCTGGATACCCACACCGAGCCGCGCGGCGTTCATCATCACGAACATGGCGGCTAGGCCCTTGTTCTCCTCTCCGACTATCCAGCCTTTGGCGCCGTCGTAATTGAGCAGGCAGGTCGAATTGCAGTGGATGCCCATCTTCTCTTCGATCGAGCCGCAGACAACCGCGTTACGCTCGCCGATCGAGCCGTCGTCGCCCACCAGGAATTTGGGCACCACAAACAGCGAAATGCCCTTCGTGCTGTCGGGCGCGCCCGGCGTCTTGGCCAGAACCAGGTGGATGATGTTTTCGGAAAGGTCGTGTTCGCCGGAGGAAATGAAAATCTTGGTGCCGGTAATCGCGTAGCTGCCGTCGTTTTGCGGCTTGGCCCTGGTGCGGATCATGCCGAGATCGGTTCCGCAATGCGGCTCGGTCAAATTCATCGTTCCCAGCCACTCGCCTGAAATCATTTTCGGCAAATAGGTCCGCTTCTGCTCCTCGGTTCCCTGCCCGAGCAGCGCAGCGACCGCGCCGGTCGTCAGACCCGGATACATCCCGAACGCCTGGTTTGCGGTGGCGACATATTCCTCGACCATAAAGCCGAAAACGTGAGGCATGCCCTGCCCGCCGAATTCCTCGGGACTCGAGATCGTGCCCCAACCGCTTTCCCGGTATTTGACGAACGCTTCCTTGAACCCGGGAGGGGTCGTCACCGAGCCGTCGTCATGCCGGGTACAGCCGTGTTCGTCGCCGACCTTATTGAGCGGCGCGAGCACCTCGGCACAAAACTTGCCCGCCTCGTTCGCCACCGTTTCAACCATGTCGGCCGTGGCATGTTCGAATCCCGGAAGGTCGCCGTAGCTCGGCAGATCGAGCAATTCGTTCAGGATGAAACGGGTGTCGCGGGTCGGAGCGGTATAGGTGGGCATTGGGCGTCCTCGGTCGGGAGATTACTTTGGCGCGTCTAGCGCTTCGATATGGGCAACGAAGTCGGTCAGTTCCTTGATCGAGCTGTCGATGTCGGCACGCTGCTCCTTGAGCTTGGCGATATGCTCGCGGCATTTCTCGATTGTGACGCGGCGCTGCTCGACTCGCCCGTCATCGAGATCGTAGAGGTCGATCATCTCGCGGATTTCGCCGAGACTGAAGCCGACGTTCTTGGCGCGCATGATCCAGGCAAGGCGCGCACGATCGCGTTTCGAATAAATCCGGCTCAGGCCGACGCGGGCCGGGGCAATGAGTCCCTCGTCCTCGTAAAATCGTAGCGCGCGTGCGGTGCAACCGAACTCCTGCGTAAGATCCGAGATCGAATATTGTTCGCGCGCGTGCTTGTCGGGCCGGTCGAGCAAGGCGCGCGAGCCGGGCTGGCGCGGGCTGCCGTCATTGGTCTCGTGCATGCGATTCATGCGGCCGGACCTAATCGCGCCTTACGTAAGCGTCAAGTCTTGACGCTCCGGAGAGTGTCGCCTTCAAGCCTGCGGTAAAAGCAGCTTCGCGCCCCGGTATGGCAGGCAGGCCCCGCCGGTTCGGCCCTGATGACCAGAGCATCCTGATCGCAATCGACGAGGATCTCCTTCACAATCAGGGAGTTTCCCGATGTCTCTCCCTTGCGCCACAATGTACCCCGCGAGCGGGAATGGAAGTGCGCCACTCCGGTGTCTAGCGTCCGCTCCAGCGCCTCGGCGTCCATGAAGGCCACCATCAGCACATCCTTGCTCGTGGCATCGGTCACCACGGCGGTGAGCAAGCCATTTGCGTCGAATTTCGGCATGAACCGAATGCCGCGCTCACGCTCCTCGCTCTCTTTACCCAATGATTTCGCTCCGTCCGGCAGTGCATGGTTTTGTTGCACGATAACCACAAAGCGAAGCTAAATCGAGCACTTGGCCACATCGCTGTTTGAGTATTGGCGTTTCTGGACGAACATCCGGCTCGCAGGCTGGGGGGTCTGCCAACCCGGGAGAGGGCGTCAACAAGAGCGCCAGGTTCAGGGGGTATCCGGATCTGCAGCCCGCAGAAATGCGTTGCGCGATCCGGAAACTATGATGAGGGAATAGGGTCCGACGGCTTCTCGCATTGGGGGGCGACGCCAACGGATCCGCTGAATTTCGTCACGTGGCGCCCGAGGCTGTAACGGCCTCGGGCGTTTCGTTTGGCACGTAGTCGCGGCTGTCTATCTCGTTGAGCACCCGCGCGAAACAGG